>JAGLQP010000319.1 GCA_023136785.1 Spirochaetales bacterium | reverse complement strand
ATCGCAATCTTCGATCGCAACTGAATGGAAGATTGCGATGTACTGCGTAATATTATGTCGACATTCGGGGGATGTCAAATGATTATTTATTGCGAGCGTTTACGCTTTCGGGGATTACGCCTTCGGGGCATTTTTTCCAGAAGCATGGCTATGGGGCGCAAATTGGGAATATCTTCCATGATGATTTTGAGGGATGTGGTCAGGGGAATGGCCAGCAGCACCCCCGGAGCTCCCCAGAACCAACCCCAGAAGAACAGGGCGAAAAAAACAACCGGAATCGTGATCTTCAAGCCCGATCCCACCAGTTTGGGTTCAAGGAGCTGGGCAACCAGATTCTGCAGGATGATGAGAACGATAAATATCCACAAAGCCTTGCCGATGGAAGCAAACTGCACCAGGGCAATCAGGACGGGAATAAGAATTGAAAACAATGACCCGAGGTAGGGAATGAAGTTGAGCACAAAGGTTAAAAAACCAAGGACGATTGCGAACTCCACCTGAAAAAGGGCCAGAGCGACCCCGCTGGATACACCAATAATCATGCTGACAAAACTCTTGATCCCCACGTACTTGCGCAGGTCGTTGTCGATATGAAGCAGCACCATGGCGATCTTCTTGGCCTCTTTGTGGGGAAAGCTGCGGAGGAGCTTTCGGGTCACGCTGTACTTGCTGGCCAGTATGAGCAGCGAGAAGAGGAAGACCAGGAGGAAATCCGCCAGCAGATTGGCGATAGAGCTGACGGTGGACAACACGAGTGGACCGATCTGTATTTTTCCCAGTTCATCGAGGGCCTGTAGTTCGAAGAAATCATTCGTCAGTAGTTGGAATCGCTGCGCCGCGTCGGTAAGCATATTTACAAAGGCGGCCTGGTAGCTCGGTATCTTTCTGGCAAAGTCTAGGCTGTTGTCATACAGGATATAGCTGAACACGGAAAAGGTGCCCAAAAAAACAACGCCGGCGATGATCACGGCTACGATTACCGGGACCCGAAGTTTGCGAAGAAAGACAACCAGGGGGTCCATAAGGTAGGCGAGGAAAGCGGCGATCAGCACAGGAATAAATACGGACCTGGCAAGGCGGAGGACGATCCCGGCGAAAAAGATCGTAATGACGGCGAGAAGGATGTTACTCGTTACCCTTCTGTCTGGACCTTTTGGATACTCTGCCAATGGTTACGTTCACCTCTCTGAGAATTATGCCCGTGAAGCTTTCGATATTCTTCGCTATGTATTCCTGCAGCTCGTACAGGGGGGCGGCCGCCTGTCCCCGCAAGGGTACGTGAAGAACGATTTCCAATCCGTACTCGGAACGTTCGCGATTAACGATCACCTTTTCCACGTTCATCGAGCTGTCAAACTCCTGAACACAATGAATCACCATTTGGGTAAGCGCAGCCTCGGAGATACTGACGCTGCCCCGACTGGTATACTCGGGCCGCACTACCGTTTTTTCTATGATGTTCCCCGATTTGAGAGGCTGAAAGCGCCTCTTGAAGAAGATTTTTATCGAATCGAGAAAGATGTGGGGATAGCTTCTCTTGACCTCCAGGGCGGGCACGGGGATGATGTGCTTGCCTTCGGAGTTGCGGGAGCGAATCGCCGTGGCGATCTCCTCCCGGGAGGCGATGTCCTCGATCTGCATGATTTTAGATGGGTGTGGAAGCTGAAGTCTCTTGCCGATCTTTCTCACCATCTTCTCGGATGTTCCGATGATGAGAATCCGTTTGAACGTCTGTTTGCTTAAGACCTGACGGACGCTTTCGGCGTGTTTGTCTTCGGCAAACAGGGCCGTACCGATGGCCGCCAGGATGCCCTTTTCCTTTTTTGCCGAGCGACCCGCCAAGATCTTCTGGTCTCGGATCAGCAATCCGTCGTCCACGATGATATCGATCCCGTACTTTTCTGCGACCAGTTTTGCCCGAAAACTTTTTCCCGTGCCGCTTCCGCCCACCAGGGCAAAAACCCGCACCCCGCGCAGGGCATAAACTAGATGATAGTAGCTATTCTTAAAAACGAACATTCTCTGTGGCGGTTCCAATCGAGAGTGTATTTCAGATGCAACCGGGATGTCAATCTTGGAGCAGGTCGGCCGCGGCGGCCGTCAGGGGCATCTTGACAAACTCCGTCATAGGCGGTGAAACTAACAGTCTATCAGAATCTGATATGTTTTTCTCACGCTTTCGTGCCCCAGGGGTTCCTCGATCACTCTGCGTCTTGCTCGTAGGCGCCTTGATTGCATCGGCCGGTTCTCTGCTGGTTGTCTCCCCGGAGCTGATCGGTCGCCGGACCTGGAAAAAACACTACACCCTGTATATCGAACAATCTCAAGATACCGAACAGTTGATCCTCCGCATCGCGGAGAAACGAGTCTTCGAGGGTGTGGTCTCCAGGTACACCGCCGAGGTCTCCTTCAACACTTTTGCCGGGTTCGCAACGATCCCTATACGCCAGCTGTCTAAGCGCCTCGATGCTCTCGACCCGCGCTTCGATCCGTACCTGCAACGGGTCGAGAACCTTTTCACAGTGGCTTCAGGCAAACGGGGCGAGACGCGGGACGGCTTTTGGGAAGTGGTGTACCTCCGCACCGAGAGGAATGTGCTGTCCAGTTATCTTCAACTGCTGGGGCTTCTGGAAAGGGAAGGTGTGCGATGGCGGTTACTCGAATTCGATCCGCTGGACAGATCGATTCGTTTACTTTTACTCCTGGCCTACTGCGTCGTGATTGGATTCTCGGCTTCGAACTGGAAGGTGCGGCTTGCTATTGTTTTGGCATCCATTCCCTGGCTGCTCCTCGTATTGCTCTCCGGTTTCTGCTCTCTTCTCGCCTTCTTTTTCATCATGAGCGCCTGGGTACACCTGCTCGAATGGCAGTACGAGAGGTGGCGGGAGGGATTGTTTTTTCCGAGGGATGATCCTACGCGGCAAAATCGCTGGTACCGGAGTATTCTCTCCCGCCCTCCGATCTCAGTGGCGGTTGCGGGAGGGCTGGGGATGCTTTTCCTCCATCCTGGACCTCTGCTCGGCGCGCTGTTCGCGATCCTCGGCGGGGCCGTGGCAAGTGTCCTTGTATACCGGCTTCTGGTTGTCGAGGGATTTCGCCGGGCTCATCCGCCTTTTCAACCTTTGCCTATATTGGACCGCTTCCATCCGCGTCGCAGGGCGATTTCTCGGGAAGCGACCCTGCATATTCTGTTGGCCGTGATCGTGCTCGGTTCCTATCCCGCGCTGCGGCTG
>JAGLQP010000318.1 GCA_023136785.1 Spirochaetales bacterium | reverse complement strand
ACTCCCACCCAGTCCAGGGCGCAGTCCCGCTGGAAGGACAACAGGGTGGATATGTCTTCGTCGCTCTCCCCGGGGAATCCTACCATAAATGTCGAGCGAATCACCGCTTCGGGGACAGCCCTTCGAATATCCTCTACCAGTCGCCTGTAGATCTCTGCAGAGCCTCTTCTACCCATCCTGGCGAGCACCCCCCGACTTGCATGCTGAAAGGGAATATCGAAGTAGGGCAATACTCTGTGATCCGAAGCCATGACGTCGAGCAGATCTTTCGGAAAATGGTCCGGGTGCAGATACAGCAGCCGCAGCCAGAACCGCTGTTCGAGCTTGGTGATCGAATTCACAAGCTCTACCAGCTCCCGCTTTCCTCGATCCTGCCCGTAGGAGGCCGAGTCCTGGGCGATGAGAATAATTTCGACGATTCCCCGTTGTAGAAGCGACTCGATTTCTGCCAGAATCTCCCGACCGGGCCTGCTGACCAGGTCACCCCGAATCAGAGGGATCGCGCAGTAGCTGCAGCGGTTCGCGCACCCCTGCGCTACTTTCACATAAGCGCTTCCCGGAAAGGAAAGAAACCTGCTCCGAGAAGGTATCTTAAGGAAGGGTGTCGCGGCTTCCTGGACAGGACTTCCGCTCAAAGAGGAGATGAGACGGGAAAGGGCGTTCGGATCGTCCAGCCCTACGAACCCATCGATTTCTTTCATCCCCCGTTCCAACTCCGGATCGTAGCGCTGAACCAGACAACCCAACATAATCACCTTTGCTTCAGGAAAACGGTCCTTGAGAGCCAGGGAGGTCTGGATCGATTGCTCTTTGGCACTGGTGATGAAACCGCAGGTATTGACAATGATAAACTGGGCATCTTTGGGCTCTTCAACCCAACGAAGACCTCTGTTCTCCAAGGCTGTGATGGTGAGTTCGGAGTCGACCTGATTCTTAGCACAGCCGAGACTCTCGATGTAAAATGTCATGAGGGTGAGTTGCTATTCTCTGGTAACGACTTCCAAGGCGTACTGCCCGCCGGCATCATCCCGGCTCCAACGGATCTGCTTGGTTGTTACAGCGCCAGGACGACCCACTTCTATTTCTCTGCCCGCAACCATGAGACGCACAACACCGGCGTTCGAAATCCAGAGCTGAATTTCGTTCCTCGCGTCCAGGGAAAAGCTCTCTCCTTTGTGGAAAAATCTCTCCTTTCGAATGTCGTTGTCCACCAGATAGCGAAACAGGCAATAGCCGCGAAAAGATATGGAAACTCGAAACGGTTCCGGAGTATCGGAGCTAATGATGGTAGTTGCCCCTGCAGACGGCTCTGCAGCTATCGGCTCGCTCACGGCAGACTCGACGGCTTCCTCGATTTCTCCGGCTTCTGCAACCTCCGGGACGGTGGCTTTGGTAATCTTGTACAGACTCAAGTTAGCCCTCTTGGCAACATCCGTGGCATCGAGATCGTTGAGCAGAATCCGCAGATCATTTCGACCATCACCGTTTACATCCAGCTGTCTGTCCTGACCGATCGGCATATCCAGGGTGCCCCCTGGAACTTTTATTGTCAACGTTCGGTCTATGTCGACGATCTGAAGGCGGTAGATATTGCCGTTCAACGGAAAACCGATCGTATCATCCAGGTCGAACCAGCGGGTCACCGCTTCCTCCTGAAAAAGCAGCTCCTCCCCTTCCGGCTGCTGGACAGCGGGCTGACTGACCTCCTGGTCTGCGGCGGCTCGTGGAGCTTCCTGTCGTTCAGAGGATATCACAATACGATAGATCAGATAGCCCGCCCCGAGCACGGCCAGGATGATCACCAACAAGACAATGATCCTGGATGAAGATTTGGGGCTGCGCTCGAGCAGCTCGGTCATCGGCAGGGGCTGCTCCTGTATCTGGATGTTTTTGTACAGGACTACCAGCTCTTCCGGATTCAAGGACAGATACTCGGCGTAATTCCTCAAGAACCCGATGATGTAGGTTTCTCCAGGAATCACCGAAAAATTTTCCTGTTCAAGTGCTTCCAGATACTGCTTTGAAATATGGGTATCCCGGGCCACCTGCTCGATGGAGAAATTATGCTGCTCTCGGGTCTCTCTGAGCTTTTGGCCTAAAGATTCCATCGTACGTTACTCTTCCACCTCGAAGAGAAAATCGCTGTAGACGTTCGCATAAGGGGGCGAATCGTACTCGAAGCGCCTATCGGGAATGTTCTGATTGACAATGATGTCGGTAAGATCAAGAACAAACTCTTCATAGCCTATGGTAACCCCTGTGACTCGCCTGATCAGGCCTGTTCTGCCGACTGCGAGCACGATTTGGCGAAATCCTTCAGCGGTGGATCGGCTTTCCAGTTTCAGCTTGCGCACCATTTCCTCAGATCCATCCTCCAACGGAATAAAATTCGGGCTGCTGAGGTAGGCAACTCCGTAGTTCTTCTTCAGAAGATGCAGACCTTGCTCTGAAGCCATATTAGCCAGCGCTGCTTGGCTTCGGCGCTTCAGCTTTTGCACGAGGATCACTTCATATTTCGGGATGTAGATCGTCATCTCCACACCATTGGTGACCAGGACCTGATCTTCCGGTTCCGTGAAATCGATGCGCAGCAGATTAGGATTTTTATAATACAACTTCCCCGTCATGATCGTCTCGCCCTGAGTGATGGAGATCGTTGCAGTATAATCCTGGATCTTACCGTATCGAGCGGAGACCTCGTCGAAATAATTTTCCGCCGTCAAGATCTCCTGAGCTGAAACCTTCCCGGGAATGCCGAGGATGAGGATCAATACTATATAGAACAAAAAAATCGGATGTCTCAATCTTGTCGCTCGCCCCCATATTACTGAAACTCCCCCCTTTGTCAAGCTGAACCGGGATTGCCTTGCCCCTCCTCGACATAGCGAAGCACGAGATATTTCAAGGATTCCTCGTTTAAACGAAGACGGCTGTCACATTTGGGACACATCAGTTTGCCGTCCCGAACCCATTCGGCGGCGCAGGAGATGCAGTATACACCTCCGCATTTTTCGCATCTTCCCGCCGGCGCCTCGCCGGGGGGATCACCTCGAATTGTGAAGGCCGGTTGTGGGGGCAGCTCTTTCGGAACCCACCACTCCCTATTGCAACTCGTGCACTCTAAACGGCTTTCAAAACGCTCCCGAAAACGATCCTTCAGGTGCTCGGCTCGCTCCGGTAAGCTCTTCCAATCCAAGATCTCCGCGAGCAGATCCTCCGCCTCCTGATACTTGCCGGTTTCTATGTAC
>JAGLQP010000317.1 GCA_023136785.1 Spirochaetales bacterium | reverse complement strand
CGGTCGTACCCCGCACCCGCTTTTTTACCGCTATCTACCGCAACGATCGCACCTACAACGGCATGGGTCTCGGTGTGGATTTCGAGCGGGAAGCCTCGGTGATGAGAATCCAGGACGCTTTGGAGCTGGGCCGCCTGCCCCAAATGGGGCAGAAGGAAATGGTCCTTTCCGCCGGTCTGGCCGAGGAGCTGGAATTGGGTGTCGGCGAGAAGCTGACCCTGCTCACCAAGAACAAGTACATGGGTATGTCCGGCATGACCTTCACCGTCACCGGGATCGTCCGTTTCCTGGTAGCCGGATTCAACGAGAGTTTCTTCCTCGTTCCCATCGATACGACGGCCCGTTTTCTCAAGATGAACGATGAAGCCACCGAGATTCTGGTGGTGCTGAACGATTCCAAAAGGGTCGATGAGTTCGCCGAGAAGGCGGCGGGGATCCTCGCCGGCATGGATCGAGACAATCTTTCCGCCCAGCCCTGGACCAGGATCGGCATCGCCGCCGGCTATATGCAGTATGCCCGAAGCGCCTACGACGTAATCGCCCTGGTCTTCTTTATTCTCGCTTCTACGGTCATCATCAACACCACCATGATGGTCATCTATGAGCGCATGCGGGAAATCGGCACGGTCGCGGCCATGGGCATGACTCCCCAGGAGATTGTGCGCCTGTTCTTCCTGGAGGCCTTCTACATCGGTGCGATCGCCGCCTTTGTCGGGGTGTTGCTCGGAATCGCTGTCACCATCCCCCTGTCCAAAGTGGGGATCGATCTAACCCAATCCATGGAGGGCGTTGATATGGAAATCAATCCGATTGTCTACCCCCAGCTGAACATCCGTTCCACGGTATTTGTGTTCTTCTACTCCACGGTCATCGCCAGTCTGGCTTCGTTCATCCCCTCCCGGAGGGCGGCCAAGATCGAGCCGGTCGAGGCGTTGCGGGCGATTTAGGAGGAACTCGATAAATTTGAGACAACAAGAGTTAATGGATTAAAGGAGAGTTGCTATGAGACGAATCGCTTTTTTGATACTGGCATTTGGGCTGGCCGCAGCCCTGGGTGCATGGGCTATCACCGTCGAGGAGATCGTCGAGGCTGTGGAGAACAACGAGATCAACGAGGCGGAACGGATCGAAGGGTCGATGATCATCACCGATCGATTCGGTTCCCGGGTGAAAACCTTCCTCAGCTACGCTTCGGGGGCGGATAAGATGCTGCTCGAGTTCACCAATCCGGAGGAGCGAGGACAGAAGATCCTTCGCCTGGACGACGAGATCTATCTGTACTTTCCCGAGGCCGAGGAGGTGATCCACCTCCAGGGTTCAGCCCTCAAAGAATCGTTGATGGGCTCGGATTTTTCCTACGAAGACCTGACCGGGGAAGGAAATCTGCTCGATCTATACAAGGTCACCCTCCTCGGGGAAGAAATGATCGACGGACGAAAGCACTATCACCTCGAGCTCAAGGCGAGGAAACGCGGGCTTGCCTACTCCAAACAGGAAGTCTGGGTCGATGCTGAGTATTGGGTGATGACCCGGGCCAACGCCTACTCTCTTTCCGGCCGGCTGCTCAAGGAGATGGAGCTCGGCGATATCCGAAAGGTAGCCGGGAAGTATGTGCCCCACTACGTGATCATGCGGGACGCGATGAAGAAAAACTCCTCCACGGAGATACGGATCGAGGCGCTCGACCTGGAGGCGGAGCTGCCGCCGGATGCCTTCAGCCTCGAGGAGCTGACGTGGTGAGGGCGGCCGGCCTGCGATACCCCGGGGCAGCTGCGTTGTTGATTCTCGCCGCAGTTACTCTGCTCCTGAGCCCTGCGGTCCTCAAGGCCGAAGTAGCTTCCTCGGTAACAATCACGGGCTATACTTCGGTGCTATATTCCGGAGACTCCGAGGATCCCGTTACAGTGGCGGCGGTCCTCAAGAGCAGTCTCAATCTGAACTCCGTGGGAAACAAGAACGTCAAGGGCTACTTCCAGCTCGACTCACTTATTGCCGATTCTTTCGGCATCGATGTTCCGCGGGCCTACCTCAAGGTACGATTCCCCTGGTTTCGGCTCACTCTTGGCAAGACCCGGGTCTCCTGGGGGGATGGCTTCGTATTCAACGCCGGGGATGTGGTGTTCGACAGCATGGGAGTGATATCCGGGGGTCTGTCTGCTGAAACTCTCCGGGATGAGACCGCCTGGCTGGGGGCGATGTACCTGCCCGTGGGAGCTTTCTCATTTCTCGAAGCGGTGATCTTCCCCTACCCGCTGCCCGATCCTGAAGGTACGTTTTCCGATAACCTCTCGTTTCTATCAAACACCGTCTCCTTCCACGAGCTGTCCGGGGGAGCCCGAGGGGCGTTCAAGTTCGGTAGCACAACCCTGGAAACCGGCTACTTCGCCTCCGGGAGAGAGGCAGAGCACCGGCCGTACATCAGCCTCCACGGCCACCTGCTGGTGGACTGGAACCTCTCCGTGTCCATGGTCATTCCCATGTTCAATCCTCAATGGCAGCAGTGGGATGAATGGCTGGCGATCTCCGCAGGGCTGTTTCATTTCGTCAATCTTGGCGGGAGCAGAAGCCTGTCGTTTCGCCTGGAGGCGGCGATTCGCCCCGGTTCGCTGTGGCAGGAAGCAACGGGTACGGCAGCACTCCCGGCCAGTGATCCCGATGCACCGATGTACGGCATCTACCTGTTCCCGGAGATCGCCTTTTCCCCATCCGACACCCTGTCCCTGCAGCTGCGAATCCTGGTTTCGCCGGTGGATCTGTCTGCTCTGGCCATGACCGGTGTGACCTGGAACGTCTACCAGGGGCTGGATGTTTTCAGTTATCTGTCCCTCATGGTCGGAGATGCGGACGACCTGTACAACCTGGACAGCCCTAGAAGCGTAAGCTGGACCACGGGGCTGGAGTTTGTCTTTTAGGTACACAGAGGGTCGACAATTCTTCTCTTACTGATGCATTCCAACTAACTTAAAAAAAGCCTTTAAAAAGTCTCTTAACAAAGTATCCATGTGAGGTCAAAATGAAGCAGAACTGACACCCGGAAAGGAGGCTTTCCCCTGTGCGACAAGAAACCGTTGCGGCTTCAGATGAAATCCGTACGTTCCACCGCTGTCATAGGAATACTTCCCTTTTTTATTTTTTGTCTGGCCTTCGAAATTGTTCCAATTATAGTGTTAGTCAAAGAGAGTTTTTTTGACGCCACCGGCGGCTTAACTCTGGCCAATTATACCGGTTTGAGCCGGACGATTTACTTGAGCT
>JAGLQP010000316.1 GCA_023136785.1 Spirochaetales bacterium | reverse complement strand
AAAACGCCGCAATGGAATTCGATTTGAAGAACTTAAGCCCGACCTTTCGGATCACCCTCGGTGTACCCGGAGAAAGCCATGCCTTGGAGATCGCCCGCCGAACCGGGATCCCCGGGCAGATTCTCAAATCGGCGGAGCAATACCTCAACGAAGAACGGGGAGATGTGGCAGAGCTGATCACCAGGTTATCGGAGAAACATCGGAAGCTTCTGGTAACGGAGAAACAACAGCAGAATCGGGAGGAGGAGCTGCGGGAGAAAACGCGCCAAACCGATCTTAAGGATCTGCGCCTGCATCAGTTGGAGCTCGAGCTGCGGGAGCAGGGGACGCTCGAGCTGAAACGATTCCTGAAGGACAGCCGAAAGCAGTTCGAGAGGCTGGTGGAGCAGATGGGCAGCAGCAGGAGTCGGGAGGAGCGAAAACAGGCGGGGGAGTTTCTCTCCGAGCTGGCCAAGCGGATCGGGCAGCAGGAACAGGCCCTGGAAACGGAGCGCGCCGAGCTGTACCAAAGGCCGGATCTTTCCCTCGAAAAGGGGATGGAGGTCGCCATACGGGGAACCGGCAAACACGGGATCGTTGTCAGGAAAGCCAAGGCCGACAGCTGGATTGTGGCCACCGATTCCCTAAGGGGAACCTTTCCCGCCCGGGACCTGCAGCCGGTGCAGCCAGCAGGAGAACCGATGCTGTCGATCACCGAGGAGATACACAGTGCTCCCGCCGCGTTTCAGCTCGACCTCAGGGGAATGCGCCTCGAGGAAGCTCTGAAACAGGTGGAACAACAGATCGATCGGGCTTTGCTCAGCGGGATGAGTGAGTTCTCCATCGTTCACGGGATGGGGGAGGGGGTCCTGCAGCGGGGTATCCACGAATATTTGAAATCTTCCTCACAGGTCAAGGATTACTTTTTTTCCACACCGGAACAGGGCGGATTCGGCAGGACCGTGGTACGTCTCTAGCGGTGTTCGATCACCGCACCCGCGGCCTGCAGCGCCGCCAGCACCTCTTGGATCGTGCTGTCGGCGGTTGAGGCGCCGGCTGTCAGTGCTACCAGGGGATACTCTAGAATCTCCTCCAGGTTCAAATCTGCGGCCCCGCTGAGGTGGTAGGCCGGGCCGTTGTCGGAGGCAAGCGTGTAGAGCTTTCGGGTGTTGCTTGAGTTTTTTCCGCCAATAATCAGAGAAGCGTCGACCAGGCGGGAGAATCGTTGGATCCATCGCTGTCGGTTCACCACAAAGGGGCAGAGGGTATTCGACACGGCCATTTCCAGCCCTTTTTGTTCGAAGGCCTGAACGACCTCCGTGAACAATTGAGGAGTGATCGTGGTCTGGGCGAACACCGCGATCTTCCGCCGATCCGTATAGCCCCGGACCTCCTCCGCCTTAGAAACAACCACTCCGGAATCACCGGCGTATCCCAGAAGTCCTTTCACCTCGGGATGGAGGGGATCTCCTACGATGACGATCCTGTACCCCTCTTTACACCTGGCAACGATCCCCTGATGAACCCGTTTCACCCGCGGGCAGGTAAAATCCGAGACCTCTACCTGCCGCCAGCGGAGCGCTCGCTCCTCCTCCGGGGGGATGCCATGGGTGCGAATCACCACGGTATCTCCGTCCGCCACATCCTCCAGGCTCGCCACGCTCTGAAGTCCCTGTTCGGCCAGGGCGTCGGTCACCTCCCGGTTGTGCACCAGTTGGCCGTAGGAGACGATCCGCCCCGGTGCAGGACCGCCGGAGAGGAGCTTGCCCGTACTTCGGATAGCCCTTCGCACCCCCCCGCAGAAACCGGCATTCCGATCCACAATTACTCTTGTCATTGTACTTTGCGGCCAGTATTATAGTGTCTTGGTACGTCTAAGTCTATGAATCCCCTGTTCTTGCTCAAAGTCCTGACCCGATGGGAAATCCTCTCCGTTTCCGGGGCCTGTATGATTCTGATTCCAATGGTTTCCTACCTCTCCTCGCTGCGCCCACGGCGCAGGCGTATCGAATTCAGGCCTCCGGCGGAAAAAGTTCTCATGGAAACCCCAAATGAATAGGGGACAGCTACAGCGTGAAGAGCATCATAATTAGAGGAGCCCGGGAGCATAATCTCAAAAACATAGATCTCGAACTTCCCCGCGATTCATTCATCGTGGTATCCGGGATCAGCGGATCGGGCAAGTCTTCCCTTGCCTTTGATACGATCTTCGCCGAAGGACAGCGCCGGTACGTGGAGTCCCTATCCGCCTACGCCCGCCAGTTCCTCGGCCGCCTGGACAAGCCCGATCTGGACTACATCGAGGGGCTGTCTCCGGCCATCTCTATCGAGCAGAAGAGCACTCCCCGCAACCCACGCTCCACCGTCGGAACGGTAACCGAGATCTACGACTACCTCCGTCTGCTGTACGCGCGGATCGGGACACCCCACTGCCCCAACTGCGGCCGGGAGATCAAAGAGCAGTCGGTGGACCAGATTGTCGACGCCCTGCTCGCCCTGGCCGACCAGACCCGCATCGTGCTGATGGCGCCGGTTATCCGGGGCAGGAAAGGAGAGCACCGGAAGATCATCGAGGATGCTCGCCGGGCGGGGTTCGTACGGATCCGGGTGGATGGGACGATACGCTCTCTGGACGAGACAATCACGCCGGATAAGAAAAAAAAGCACAACATCGAAATCGTTGTCGATCGTCTGGTCATCAAAGAGGGCGTGGCCAAGAGACTTGCCGACTCTGTGGAGACCGCTCTGGAGGTTGCTTCGGGACAGTTGATCGTGTCCATAAAAACTGAAAGTGTGCAGCGGGAAGAACTGTACTCCCAGTCCCTGGCCTGTCCGGTATGCGGAATCAGTGTCCCGGAGCTTCAGCCTCGGCTGTTCTCCTTCAACAGCCCCTTTGGCGCCTGCCAGGAGTGCTCCGGCCTGGGTGTGACCCTAGAGTTCGATCCGCAGCTGGTGATTCCCGACAAGGGTCTGTCGATCAGACAGGGAGCCATCACCACACACAATCCCAAGGCCAATTGGCATCGCAGCATCTTCGAATCCCTGGCCCGGCACTACGGCTTCGATCTGGATACGCCCCTGGAGGAGCTTTCCCCGGAATCTCTGGACATTTTGCTCTACGGAAGTGAAGACCAGATCCGGTTCAGATATGAAAACCCGCAGAGGGAAGGGCGGTGGGAGTACACGTCGAACTTCAGGGGTGTGTTGAATGAACTGCGGAGGCGCTATCTGGAAACCTCGTCGGAAGGTGTGAAAGAGTGGCTCGAGGGCTACA
>JAGLQP010000315.1 GCA_023136785.1 Spirochaetales bacterium | reverse complement strand
TGCGAGCTGGACACCCTGGCTGTGGTCATGCTTTGGGAGTACTGGAGTAAAGAGCTTCGCATTAGCAACCCCAAGAGTTCCATATAGTTACTGAATGTACGCTCCGACCTGTGTTTACGGACGGTACTTGTGGAACTCGCGGAGCGCATCGAACCCGACAAGTTGGCAGATGCAGCAAACTCAGATACCGATAATGCGTACATGCAACGCACCGGCTATATACTCGACAACATTGGAATGGGTGATCGTGCGCTTCGGCTTGCCGAGTTGGTCAACGAACAAATCGAGGCCGACCTTTGTTTCAGCAAGAGATATAATGAAATATGGGGAAGATGAACAAGAACCTGATTTCTTTAAAACCGTATCTGGAATCGGTCAAAGAACAATGCAGCTGTTTGTCGAATGAGGGGCTCACGGAGATCATCCTCGGCTTGGCGAAAGAGATCCCGGCAAAACAGAGGGCGGGGTTCTTGCGGACGATCGACAGGCTTTCTCAAGAGCAGCCGCCTGCGGCCTGGGATGAAGAGATCCTCAGTCAGATCGAGGCGCTCGAGTTTATCTCCCCGAAGGAAAAGAACCAGAAACCCCTGCTGGTCGAGATGCTTCTCATGGCGGGCAGAATAGACACCGCCTTTGAAAAGGCCGGGGGAATCCGCGCTCTGGGCTGGTCTTACGGAGAACGTGCCGGCGCCGTGCTGTTCGGGGGTATCTTGTCGTTTCTGTGCCTGGACAGGATAGAAGAAGCGGTAACGATTAAACGCGTGCTAAAGCACCACGCTGATTCTGATCATGAAAGTTACACGTTCTTCGAAAGTTCGGAAGACGAACGGGATGCCGGGCCGGGGATTTGCATATCCGAGGAAATTCTCAGAGGACTACGGAGTGCTGCGGTTTCCGCTGAGGAGGAAACGAAATATTTGCTCTGGGCCGTGAGGATCGGCAGGAGCCGATCGGTACTATCGTCGTCCAGCCTGCTGCGCTGAATGCAAAGCTCAAGACGGCTGCTGCAGCGAGGCCTGGTTGTCCCTCGTCAGGGAAGCCCAGGCCCGGAAAAAGGCCGATGGCCGCAGGCGAAACTCCGCCGTCTTCGCCGTTCGTTTCGAAACCACCGGATCTGCACTAAATCTCCCCTGTGGGCCACAGGGGAGAGCTCGGTCCAGCTGTCGAGAAGCAGGAAAGCCGCCGGGTTGTTGGCGATCGTGGCGGACAGGCCGATCTCCTTGTAGAAAAGCGGGCTGAGTTGTTTGGCGAAATACTCGAAGTCGTAGGGCTGGAATCCTCGGTAGTAGTGCAGCGGTCCGAAGGTCTGGTAACAATCGCCGTTGTGAAAGAGCAGGGTGAGGTACAACCTGGCTCCGGAGCGGGAGGTATCACGAACTGCCGGTGAGTGGAGAAGCAGCTTGTCCCGGGTTTCGATATCCACCACGGTGAAAAAATCCATCTCCAGGGTTTCTTCCAGTACCAGTATGCTGTAGAATCAGGGATTCTCGATAAAGTGCCGAAGCAGCTCCTTCTCCTCCGACCTGAGCTCGTCCCGGTGGTTGTGAAGGAATTTGCGGGTCCGCCCGGAGTGCACGAATACCTGTCCTCCCGCAACCTGGGCCGCCGTCATATTATGCCAGCGCTCGGGAAGCTTGTCCGCCAGTGTCTTTTTCTTGCGCAGGAAATTGTTGTACGCGCCCAGCACTTTTTCCTTGCGCACCGCCCAGGTCAACACCGGATCTTCGATGGATTCCAGCACCTTGGATGTTCTCTTGCAGGTCTCAAGAAAGATCTTGAGCTCGGTCTTTCGCGGTTTCATCGCCGTCCTTTTTCAGCCGGAACTGGTAAATTCGTGATCACTATCTTGCCGTAATCTTCGTTGAAATGCAATGTCCGGCGGAGGGGGTCCGAAAGATCAGCTTGGGGGGGACGGCGAACGGAACTTGACACTCTTCTATTCCTTACTAATTATTAAATTCGTAAGAAGAACAGAATAAAATCCAAAATTACCTCCAAGTTCCAGGTAAACATCCCTCGGGAAATTCGTACCCGACTGAAATTGAACATTTCGGACTCCATCGAGTGGGAAATCGAAGACGGCAAGGTTTTCGTGGAACCGGTCAGCAAGCCGTTTCTGGCGTATAAGGGGATCGTCAAGGTTGGGTCCGGGGATATTCGAAACGATCTCAAGGAAGTAAGAAACAAGAGAGTCGAGCGGTACCGGTGAGACACATCATCGATACGAATTGTCTGCTTCCTTTCGTCACCGACCGAAATCCGATGCAGAACGAGTGCATGGCCGCGGTATTCGAGCGTGCGGCAAAACATCTCGAGCTTCCTGTGTACACCTTCGATCGAGCCTTCCGCCGGCAGTTGGAGCGAGTATCGATCCTGGTGGACGCACCGCGAGGCACTCCGCCCTCGGAATCACCTGAATCGGAGTGATCGAAGGTTTCCAGACACCTTGGAGCGTCGAGGATGCTCTCTCACACGAAAAAGAAGCCCCAGTAGCCCAAGAAGGCAATCAGCAGTGCCTGGGAGAGGGCGAAGGCGGAGTAGTGCAGTCTGCCGGGAAGCCGGAAGAACTTCTTCCGCCAGGACTGAACGGCGGAGAGGAGCACCAGCACAACCGCCGCTGCCGCCAAATAGAGAGGAATAGCATGGGCGGGGCCGATGGGAACGAAGATGAAGTTCCCGAGAGAGGCGATCAGGACCGCTTCCAGGATAAAGAGAAGCAGATACGCCCGGCCGCTCCATTGGGCCAACCGTACACTTGGCCCCCTGTTTTTCGGACGCAATCGAGGAATCAGGGTCAGCAGACCCGTCGGAGGAGCGATCGATCCGGTCAGGAAAAAGAGGAGGCCGAGAATCAAGACGGTGATGCTCACAACAGGCGTCTCGATCCAGGGAGGACGGGAGAAGAGAAACGCGGGAAGATCGTGGACGTAGAGTGACTGCACCTTTCCCTGATCATCTCGAAGAAAGACGATCCGCATTCTGCCGTCTTTCTGCTGGAAGATATCTTTTTCCACGGGCACATAAACCCCGCCTTCCGGGTCCAGAATGGAGGATATGTGCAGGCCTTCCCCGTCTTCGCTGATTTTCGGGCTGACCAAGGTAACCGCCCCCATGATTTGAGTGGGATCGCTTTCCGAACGGCGATTTATGGCAAAGGTACCGGTGTACTCCTCCAAATCGGGATTCAGACCGGCTTCCGCCGCCAGCTCGCCTCCGGTGGGGACGGGGAAAAACTCATCGAACATCTGATCCTGAAGTTTCAGGGTCAGC
>JAGLQP010000314.1 GCA_023136785.1 Spirochaetales bacterium | reverse complement strand
CTCTCCACACAGCAGATAAAATCGATATGCCGCTTTTTCCGCATTTCATCGAGGAATGTACACCTCTCAGCCGCGTGCAGAGCAAATCAACAGCATTTGTTTTTGCCTCCCTCTCTTAGTAGATTATATATGACTAAATTAATAATCTATATTAGGAGTGCGAGATGTTAAATTTATCCGTTAACACTACTCTGAACACAGGGGACGCCCTCGATCGCAGTTACCAATACTTCGTCGAAGAACAGGGATTGCAGCTGGTGGAATGGGTGGCCCACCTGCACGCAGAACAGGGTGCCTGTGAGCTTCGAATCACCGGCGGGAAGATCAAGGGGACAACCGAGGTCGATTCGAAAGCGGTTCTCCTCTCTCAGGCGGAACGATTGATCAAAGACTACGGCTTCAAGCCGGTCTACTACGGTCTGCATCTCCATACCGTTCCCGATGAAGAGGTGGGACATCTCATGGTTGCCGTCAAAGAAACGGATCCGGTGGAGATCACCTTCGAGACTCAGGAGCTCGATTTTCCAGTAAAAGAGTTCAGCGCCCAGCTGCCAAAAGCATAACAGAACCGGATAGCGTTCGTGGTGGTACTTAAATGAGTACGAGCAGTAGGCCCTGAGTCGTCATTGTCGGGGCCGGTTTCGGCGGTCTGAGAGCGGCGCAGATGATGCGCTTAGCCAAGCCTGGTCTAGCCAAGCCGATCCGCGGGATCTTTCGAGGGCAGCAAAACCTGACTTTCAAAATGACGGAAATGTCTGGAATCGAGTTCGGGAGACACCGTGTTGTGACCACCCACGGCAAGGTACCCTACGACTACCTGTGATGCCTTTTTTGCAGATGCGAAGTTATCCCACCTAATGCACTCATCTTCTTGATCAAACTCATGTGGCTCTGTTCCCGGATTGATTACTTTGTCTCACAGTGGACTTTAGGATTCTCCGAAAAGAGAGTAAAATATTTCCAGAGGAGTTAATACATGAAAGTAAAGGTCAAAAACAACGTGCACTGGGTTGGTAAAATCGACTGGGAGCTGCGGAAATTCCACGGGAACGAATATTCAACACGCCGGGGCTCGACGTACAACTCATACCTGATCGACGAAAATAAAACCGCACTTGTAGACACGGTTTGGGCTCCTTTTGCCAAGGAATATGTGAGTAATCTGGCTAGGGAAATCGATTTGAAAAAGATAGATTTCGTCGTCGCCAATCACGCCGAGATCGATCACAGCGGGGCCTTGCCTGAGCTCCTGGAACGCATCCCGGATACTCCCGTGTACTGTACAGCCAACGGTGTGAAATCCTTGACCGGCCACTATCACCGCGAGTGGAACTTCCAGGTGGTAAAAACCGGCGACAGATTGAGCCTCGGCAGCAAAGAATTGATCTTCATAGAGGCTCCGATGCTGCACTGGCCGGACAGCATGTTCTGCTACCTGACCGGAGACAACATCCTGTTCAGCAACGACGCCTTCGGCCAGCACTACGCCTCGGAGTATCTCTTCAACGATCTGGTCGATCAGAACGAGTTGTTTTCAGAATGTTTGAAATACTACGCCAACATCCTGACACCGTTCAGCTCGCTGGTTGAAAAAAAGATTCAGGAGTTTCTCAGCCTGGGACTTCCGCTGGACATCATCTGCACGAGCCATGGGGTCATTTGGCGGAAGGACCCTGCTCAAATCGTGGAGCAGTACCTGAAGTGGGCCAAAAGCTACCAGGAAAACCAGATAACAATCGTCTACGACACGATGTGGAACAGTACGCGCGTGATGGCGGAAAGAATTGCCGAAGGCATCCGCCGGACAGACCCCGATGTACACGTGAAGCTGTTCAATATTGCCGGCAGCGATAAAAATGACGTCGTGGCGGAGGTGTTCAAATCCAAAGCAGTCGTTTTCGGATCTCCCACGATCAATCGAGGCATTCTGACCTCTTTGGCCGGGTTGCTGGAAGAGATCAAAGGTTTGTCCTTCAAGGACAAGAAAGCCGCCGTGTTCGGCAGCTACGGCTGGAGCGGTGAATCTACTCGTATACTCGCCGAGTCGCTGCAGCAGGCGGGCTTCACGGTCGTTGACGATGGTCTGAAAATGCTCTGGAATCCATCCGAACAAAGCATCGAGGAGTGCGTGTCCTACGGACAGAAGCTGGCCAAAGAGCTTTCCTGACCGTTCTCGACCGACGACAACACCTCCCGCCTCACTCGCCTCGGGCACGCGTGCTCCCTCGTCACGCTCTTCGCAGAATAAGGCGCAGCATATACGGGGATTGACATTTTCAGGAATAAACAATACACAGGTGTACGATTGACAACGCTATCCTACATTTTTGTAGGAGTCAGTCGAAACGAGGATCTAATCGATGCCGTCAGAGAAAAGCACACCTGCAGTGGTGAACGGCCATCCCTACATGGATGAAAAGATCCGGGAACTGTCCCTTCTCTTCGATATCAGCCAGAACCTGGACTCGAGCCTGGACCTGCGGGACACCCTGGGACCGGTTCTAGAAATCATTGCCAAGTACAAGGGAATCCTGAGGGGCAGTTTGACCCTCCTCAATCGGGAGAGCGGCGAGATATCCATCGAGGCCGCCTATGGCCTTTCGGCCAGCCAGCAGAGGCGGGGCAGATACAGGGTCGGTGAGGGAATCATCGGACAGGTCTTCGAGACGGGAAAACCAGTGATCATTCCCAAAGTTGCCGAGGAACCTCGCTACCTCAACCGCACCCGCGCTCTCAGGAACGAGGATGGCCGGGACCTGTCGTATATCAGCGTTCCGATCAAACTGGAAAACAGGGTCATCGGCGCCTTGAGCGTAGACAGAATCTACTCGAAGCATGCAGCCCTCGAAGAAGACCTGAGACTATACGCAATCATCGCCTCAATGATTTCCCAGGCGGTCAAGCTCCGTCAGTCCGCTCAGGAGGAGCGCCAAAGACTGATCGAAGAGAACCTCCGACTGACCGAGGAGCTGAAGGATCGTTTCCGACCCTCGAATCTCATTGGAAACTCCAATGCCATGCAGGAAGTCTACGATCTGATCGCTCAGGTTTCCGAGAGTGAAGCCACCGTGCTCATACGCGGGGAAAGCGGCACGGGCAAGGAACTGGTGGCCCACGCCATCCACTACAACAGCCTGCGGGCGGGCAAACCCTTCATCAAGGTCAACTGCGCCGCTCTTCCCGAATCTGTGATCGAGAGCGAGCTGTTCGGCCACGAGAAGGGAGCCTTCACAGGCGCTGTGGCGAGCCGGAAAGGCCGCTTCGAACTGGCCCAC
>JAGLQP010000313.1 GCA_023136785.1 Spirochaetales bacterium | reverse complement strand
TGATTCGCGAGGAGTTCAACGACCTGGAAAACTGGAAGCCTCTGTTGTTCCCCAAGATCCCCCAGCACACGGTCTACACGATAGAATCCGAAGGCGGGACGCATTATCTCAAGGCGGAAAGCAACGCCTCCTCCTCCGGCCTGATATACGGACGAGAGTTCGACGTCTACCGGTATCCCAACATCCGCTGGCGCTGGAAGGTGGACAACCTCTACAGCGGTGAGGATGTGAACAGGGTGAATCGCAAACAGGGGGATGACTATCCAATCCGAGTCTACATCATCTTCAAGTATGAACCGGAGCGGGCCGGCCCGTTGGAGAAAATCACCTACAGGTTGGCGAAGCGTCGGTACGGTGAATACCCCCCGCACAGTGCTCTGAACTACGTGTGGGCCAGCAATGTCAATTCCGAGGCAATCATGACAAATCCTTATTCCGATCGCTCCAAAATGATCTTTCTCCAGATGGGTGCTGAAAGAACGGGTCAGTGGATCGAGGAGAATCTGAATATCATCACCGATTACCTGCGGGCTTTTGGGGAGAAACCTCCAACTACAGCCAGCCTGGCAATCATGAACGATTCCGACGATACGGGACAAAGTTCGGTCTCCTACATCGACTTCATCGAGATCTCCGAACAGCCTTACCAATAACCGCATCCCAACTTTTCTTGAATCTGACACCAAGATCGCTACAATGAAATGTGGGGGTTCGTTCTCTGGAAGCGCGATACCCGAAAAATCCGGACTCGCCGACCCCTTCTTGCCCAGTCAGCCTATTCCACTACGGGCCTAATATCTCGAGGTGGGAGAACTATGAAAAACAAAGCCGCAATAGGTGGCATCGTACTGGCAATCGTTTTCGGATTATTGGGATGCCTCGACACGGGTACTCGGCACAATCCAGGCGGATTCGGCTCCTTTGTTGCGGGTACGGAGGTATGGACACGATCGGGGCTTGTAGCGATCGATGCGTCTTCAATCAACTTCCGCTACTCCGCCGCGGTGGCGGCCGTGAGTGGTATAGGAAGGAGTTTCTCGGGTTGCTGAAAACCGCCAGTGGCTCGACCGGTGAGTTCCCCGCCCCCGGAGCCTTGCGGGATAGCACCGTATTACGATTCCGCGGTAAATCGGATTTCACAAAATCTTCTTCTTCGGGTAGTATCTTGTCAAACCCTGTTGCACTTCGAGGATTGGGAAGATGAAGAAGATAGGCATTGTCGGTGGGCTGGGTCCCGAATCGACCGTCGAATACTACCGAGGGATCATCGAGGCTTTCAAGCCGACCTATGAACAGCTCGGCTACCCCGAAATCGGAATCGAAAGCGTAGACCTACACTCAATGGTCGCAGACGCTCAAGAGGGTGCTTGGGACAAGATAGCGTCAATGATTTCGAATCGATTCGAGATCCTTCGCCGGGGCGGAGCGGAACTCGGAGCGATCGCCTCCAACACGCCCCACAAGGTGTTCGATCAGGTGCAGCAAGACACAGCCCTGCCTCTGCTCAACATCGTCGACGCAGCTCGTGATCACGCGGTTCAACTCGGGGTCAAAACACTGTGCCTATTGGGCACGAAGTTCACCATGGAATCCGATTTTTACCAGAAAGCTTTCCACGAAGCAGGCCTACACGTGGTTGTTCCCAAGCTTGAGGAGATCGACTACGTCCAGGAGAAGCTGTTCTCGGAAATCGAGTTCGGTGTTATCAAGGACAGCACCAAAGACCGATTCATTTCGATTATTGACAGGATCACAGCGGATCAGAACATCGAGGGCGTAATCCTGGGCTGTACCGAGCTGCCGCTGCTCCTGAAGCCCGAAGATATCAGCCTGCACTACATCGATACAACGGCGATCCATATCGCCAAGATCGTTGAACGCTGCCGGGAGGAATAGTCCCCCGATACGCCAACTAGGCAATACCCTGGCGGTGCCGTCAGGTCGACTCGTCGAAACCGGGGAATTGAGGAGGATAGGAACACAGGATGAACGATCAACGCATATTCAGCAACGCCGAAGAACGCTACCAGGAGCTGGGTGTAGAAGTTCAGAACGCCTTGATGAGGCTGGCCGCCCTGCCCCTTTCGATCCACTGCTGGCAGGCGGACGACGTCGGCGGCTTCGAGACCCCCGACGCTAAGCTCTCCGGAGGAGGCATCCAGGTCACGGGCAACTACCCGGGTAAAGCCCGAACCTTGGAGGAAATTCGAACCGACCTGCAGACAGTGTCCTCTCTGCTGCCCGGGAATCATCGCCTGGCCCTGCACGCCAGCTACGGAGATTTCGCCGGCAGGAAGGTGGATCGGGATCAGGTCGCACCGGAGCACTTTGACGGCTGGGCGGACTGGGCTGGATCGCTGGGAATCGGATTGGACTTCAACTCAACCTTTTTCTCCCACCCCTTGGCGGACAGCGGCTTCACCCTGAGCAGCAAAGACGATAAAGTACGCAGATTCTGGATCCGCCACGCCCAAGCCTGCCGGAAGATCAGTGCCTTTCTAGGAGAAAAGCAGGGCAGCCCCTGCATCCACAATCTCTGGATCCCCGACGGGGCCAAGGATCTTACCGTCGACCGTTTCGGATACAGACGTCTCTTGGTGGAGAGTTTGGATGAGATCTACAAACAGGACTACGATCCCGGGCATCTCAAGGATTCCCTGGAGTCCAAGCTGTTCGGCATCGGCAGCGAGGCCTTTGTCGTAGGCTCCCACGAGTTCTATATGGGCTACGCCCTGAGCCGGGGCAAGCTGATCTGTTTGGACACCGGACACTTTCACCCCACAGAATCGATCGCCGACAAGGTATCCGCACTGTTCCAGTTCGTGGAGGAGCTGGTTTTCCATGTCAGCCGGCCGATGCGCTGGGATAGCGACCACGTGGTTATCTTAAGCGACGATTTGAAGGAACTCTGCGCCGAGCTGGTCCGCTCCGGAAAGCTGGAGCAATCCCATGTAGGTCTGGATTTCTTCGACGGTACCCTGAACCGCATCGGCGCCTATGTCCTCGGCGGCCGGGCGGCCTTGAAGGCATTTCTGCTCGCTCTGCTCCTGCCCCACGAGCAGCTGAAGCGCTATGAGGAGGAGGGAGATTTCTTCGCCCGGCTGGCGCTGCTCGAGGAGATGAAGAGCCTGCCCTTCGGCGCGGTCTGGGACGAGCACTGCCGACGGATGAACGTACCCCTGGATCGGGAGGTCATCGAACGGGTACACCGCTATGAGCGGGAAGTGACCAGCAAGCGGAACTGAGAATCCTTCTGCTCAACGCCCTCATAGAGCGTG
>JAGLQP010000312.1 GCA_023136785.1 Spirochaetales bacterium | reverse complement strand
TCGAGGTGTACGGATCGGGAGAGCCACTTGCCGGTCTGCGGGCAGGCATCCGGCTTGTACTCCGGAACGGGATCGGAGAGGGGGCAGTTGAAGGGACATCCCTTCTTGGTAGCCATCATCTTGCCGTGGAGCATGGTCCAGTGCTGGTACATGTGCCAGTCGGGAATCCCCTTGTTGTAGATCCCGGCGGCCTCCACTCCTTCGGCGTTCAGGACTTCTACGAATTTCTTCACTTTCTCCGCTTCCGGCAGGTAGAAGATCAGGCAGACCGCCGTATCCCCCGCCTCGTCGGTGACTGCTCGGAACTCGACTCCTTTACCGGCCAATTCGCTGATTCCGTCCTTGATCCGCGCCTTGTTGCTCTTCATGCGGGAGACGATCGTATCGAGCTTGCCGAACTGAGCCAGAGCCACCGCGCCGGTGAGCTCGCTCATGCGGAAGTTCACTCCGAAAAAGATCTCCCCGGAGAATCCGGGAGGAGCGAAGCGGTCTTTGCGCCAGCAGGCGGCCACGTCGTGGTAGGCCTGGGCACGGGTGTAGAGCAGGTCTCCATCGGTGGCCAGGATGCCCCCCTCCCCAGAGGTGATGGTCTTGTGGTACTGAAGGGAAAAAGCGCCGACATCGCCGAAACTGCCGAGCTTCTTCCCCTGGAAACTGCCGCCATTGGACTGGGCCACATCCTCGACAACCTTGAGGTTGTGTTTCTTGGCGATGTCCATGATCCGGTCCATCTTGGCGGGCATGCCCCGCATGTGAACCGGCAGGATCGCCTTGGTGCGCTTACCGATCTTCCGTTCCAGGTCTACCGGGTCCATGGTGAGGGATCCATCGACCTCGCACACGATGGGAATGGCCTTGGCAGCCACCACCGCGGCAACCGAGGCGAAGAAGGTGTAGGATGGTACGATCACCTCATCACCGGGTTCTACACCGACTGCGATCAGACCGGTGATCAGGGCGGAGGTGCAGGAGTTTAGTGCCAGGCAGTGCTTGACCCCGAGATACTCGGCGTATCGGTCCTCGAGGGCCTTCACCTTGGAGGGCATCTCCTTCGGCCCATAGTAGCGAAACAGGTACTGGGACTCCAGGACCTCCATGACCTCTTTTTTCTCCTCCTCGCCGATCTCCAAGCCCCCTGGGAACATCGGCGGGTTCTCTGTTGGTTTTGCCCTGGGTCCGCCGTTGATGGCCAGGTCCACTTTGCTGTAGCTCATTGCTATCCTCCTTGCAGTAGGGTATTGCCTGCTTCGTTTTGGGAGTGCCTGTTACAAATCAGTACTCCTTCATCTATCCCTTCACGGCGCCGGCAGTCAGCCCGCCGATCAGGTATTTGCTCAAGAATATGAAGATGATGATCACGGGCACCGTGGTCACCACAGAGGCGGCCATCATCTCGCCCCACTTGACGGAGAACTGCCCTACGAACGACTGGATCATACCCACCGGCAGGGTGCGCATGAGGTTGTCGTCCATGATTGTAAGGGCGATGATAAACTCGTCCCAGGCCATGATGAAGGTGACGATAGCCGTTGCGGTCAGGCCCGGAGTTACGTTGGGAAGAATCACCCGTTGCATGGCCTGGAATTTGGTACAGCCGTCGACCTTTGCCGCCTCGTCAAGCTCCCGCGGTATCGAATCAAAATAGCCCTTCAGCATCCAGATGGAGAAGGGCAGGGTAAGCATCAGATAGGGAACAACCAGTCCCGGATAGCTGCTGAGAAGCCGCAACCGCATGAAGGTGCGGTAGAGGGGAATGAGGATCAGGACAACCGGTAGCATCTGGGATACCAGTACGAAGTAGATCAGCCTCCGCTTGCCGGCAAAGGGAACTCGGGAGAAGGCGTAGGCCGCCGGCGTGGCCAGCAGCAGCGTTGCCGTTACCGTAAACACGGCGACGAGCAGGCTGTTTTTCAGATAGACCAGGAAGGGAATGGCCGATGCCATGGTTCCGGTAATGATGGATATGTAGTTTTCCAGGGTCGGTTGTTCGGGAATCAGGGTAGGCGGGAGCTTGAAAATCTCCGGCTGCAGCTTGAAAGAGGTGCTGATCATCCAGTAAATGGGCATCAGGTAGAGGATCAGCACGATCAGGATCAGGCAAAAACGAGTGACCCGGAGGCTCTTTTTCACCAACCCCGCGGTGTTCCAGGGGCGCCTGCTATCGCTCTTCATCCTTCTCTCCTGCCGACGAAACGCACGTAGATGATGCTGAAGCTGAGGAGAAATACCAGCCAGAACACGCCAACGGTGGAAGCGTAGCCCATGTTGAGGCTGCCCATAAAGGAGACCCGGTAGATCAGGATGGGGAGCGTTGTCGTGCGGTCTATAGGTCCCCCACGGGTCGTGGTCCAGATGATAGTCAGGTACTGGAACTGCCAGATGAACTCTAAAATCGTGGCCAGGGTGATGATTTCCCGCATGTTGGGAAGGGTCACGTGCAGGAAACGTTGAAAGGAGTTGGCGCCGTCGATTTTGGCCGCTTCGATCTCCTCTCTGGGAATGGCCTGCAGTCCTGCGTAGAGCATCACGAACATGAAGGGCAGCATCTTCCAGGTGGTTGCCGCGATCACGGTGGGCATTGCCAGGTCCGGGGTTTTCAGCCAGGGAATGAACTCAGGGATCATTCCTATTCCTTTGAGCACTACATTCACGATGCCGTGAAAGGGATCGAAGAAGAGAAATCGGGCGATGAAAGCGACAACGACAGAGGGAATGATCCAGGGTACGAACAGGAGGCTGTTGATCAGGTTTTTTAAAGGAAACCGGGTGTTTACCAGCAACGCCAGGGCAAAGGCGATCACGAACTCCAGTGCCACGGTCCCACCCACATATTCCAGGGTATGGCGGAAGGCCTTCCAGAACTCGGGGCTGCTCAGCATGCGCCGGTAGTTCTGCAAGCCGATGAAGTTCATTCCCAGTCCATCGGTAAGAAAATAGCGGAAAAAGCTGGTGTAGATGGCGTTCGCCAGCGGGTAGATGATCACAAGGATGATCACGATCATCGCGGGCAGGATGAGCAGAACGGCGAAGAGCCGGTCGCTGATATCCTCTCCCCGCCGGATGGTTCTCTCTGTGTGCAAATGGATCTCCTTCGAAATTCCCCGGTACATAAGTACGGGTGCTCACCGTTGCCAGCGAGCACCCGATGCAAAGAAAAGCGAATATCTACGCGCGGATCATTCTGCCAGGATCTTGGCGATCCTGTCCTTCAAATCGGACAGGGTTGCCTCAACCGCCCCTTCACCGAGGAGGATCTTCTGGATGTCCTCCATGAAAGCGATCTCGACCTCGAATTTTTTCT
>JAGLQP010000311.1 GCA_023136785.1 Spirochaetales bacterium | reverse complement strand
TGAAATAGTGGAACAAAGCCTCCCAAGGCTCCGGCGAATCCCGCGATCACGATGCCAACGATATTTGTCCGCCTTCTGAACAACAACCAGAGCAATAGATATGAACCGCAGACTACGGGTAGGTAGATGTAGAGGGCGGACAACGAAGGCGCTTTGGCGATCGTGTCGAGCCTGAAGAAACCGATAAGAATTGCTGCAACAATAACCGTGAAAACGCCGATCAGCTCCTGTTTTGAAATGCCCTCATGCATATAGAGATGGGAAAAGACGGCAAGAGTTGCCAGGCCCGATCCGGACATTGCTCCCACCAAAGATGCGTTTCCAATCGATACCGCGTATAGGATCAAGAACACGGAGATGGGCATCGAGAGTGTCGATAGGATCCAAACGATTACCCCCTTGGCTCTATGTCGGGCGGTGATCGCGAGCCCTATCTTCTGACCTGCCTGCGCAATGGCGTGAATCGAGTAGCCTGCAAAAGCAAATAAAAACAAAATGACAGCCGTCATCACATCAAAAAGAAAATGTTACACTCAGGCGGTAGTATGTTTCACCGTTCCTTCGTATTGTTCTGGCATTATGGCAGGTTTTGCCGGAATGTCTATTGTTCGTGCAGGTTTTCTGAAATTAGAAACACACAACGACGAGGAGCCAGCAGATGGATAAAACCGATCTTCCGAAAAACATGCTCGATACCGATCCCCAGATTGATCCGAGTGTATTTATTGCACGGGGTGCCCAGGTTGTGGGGGACGTGCGGTTGGCCGCGGGTTCTTCGGTCTGGTACAACACGGTGATCCGCGGGGACATCAATTATGTAGAGATCGGTGCCAACAGCAACATACAGGACGGCTCAATCCTGCACGTGGAAAACGACAGGCCCTGCATTGTTCAGGACAATGTCACGGTCGGACATGGGGTGATCCTTCATGCCTGCACAGTCGAATCAGACTGCTTGATCGGAATGGGAGCGATCATACTGTCCGGAGCCGTAATAGGCAGGGGAAGCATCATCGCCGCCGGGACTCTGATCCGGGAAAACGTCGTTGTCGAGCCCTTCTCCCTGATGGCGGGTGTTCCGGGCCGCCTGATTCGTCAGATCGATGAGAAAAACCGCCAAACCAACCAGCGGTGGGCACAAAAATACGTAGAGATGGCCAAAGCTCATCGGGGAAAAGGATTTTCCGCCTGATCTTCGCTGTGCAAGAATAGCTGGAATAGCAGGTTTAAACTCGAAATCCCGTTGAGTTTTCACCGATAAGGTATTATAGATAGTAAGAGACAGCTGCCGTTGCACATGGGGATCAATATCACTGTCACCAGGTTCAGAACTCACCTGTTTTTTCTCCTGTTTCTATTTGCCGCTTCCTACTCCGGCTTTTCCCAGGAAAAACTTGTAGTGGGAATTCTGCCCTTCGAACCCATAAGAGTATCTCGGGCCGACGCCGGCATCGTATACGCCTTCATGGAGACTAATTTTATCGATACAGGGGTATACGAGGTCGTGACTGCCGAGCAGAGGGACCAAATCCTGGCAACCGCAGGGGACACTACGCCTGAGTGTAAATCTAATGACTGCGCCGTCGAAACAGGGCGGAAGCTGTCGGCAGACCATATCGTGCTCGGTTCTGTTGCTCTATCCGAGGACAGGTACATCGTGAATGCCAAGGTCATTGACGTCGCCGCCTCCCGCACCATCGCCGCGGACTCAATCAGTGCGGCAGAAGTAGATGATCTGGAATCGGCTTGCAGAGATTTGACCATAGGCTTGGTGAGAAGAGCCGTGCCGGGAAGCTTGGTGGAGGAACAGGATTCAGGAACTTCGGCAGCTGCTGGCGCTGCGGAGGCGGCCGGGCAGGGCGCTGAAGCAGCGAAGAGCGGTCCGGAAATTCAAGCGCCGGGTGAGGGAACAGGACCGAGTCCGGATCTTACCCCTGGGCCGACGGAAAAGCTTGGCAAAGCCGATCTGTGGCCTCTGGTGAACATCTGCGGCGGTATATTTCTGCTAGAGCTCGGTAACGTCATGGGAAGCACCGGTTTCGAGCTGCGCCGTAAGACATCCGACGCCCATTTTGGCTACGTCTTCACAACCACCCTGTCCTACGTGTCCTGGTCCCTGGCTGTCGCCTCGGTCCCCACCTACCTGGCCGTATTTCCGGACAGGGCTTTCCGTCTCTCCCGTTGGGGGAAAACACTCTTCACCGCGGGCGCGGCTTTGTCCATTGCGGGCAACGTACTCGACCTGATGGCCGCTGCCCAGCGCTACACCAACGACTTCCTCTACGAAGACTACATGGCGGCCGGGACCGATTTGGATGAGCTGTACACCCGCTATCGGAACGGGTACATCCTCTACAGCATCGAGCGATTGACCAGCTACGCCTTCTGGCTGGTCGGGGGTGCAGGAATGATTACAGCCTTTTTCATTCCCGGTCCGAAGGAGGAGCCCATCTCCGGATTCTGGGACAAGGCCTCCCTGGTCGCCGGTATTTCTCTGGTCGGGCTGGGAAGTGTTACCCGAACGGTGGCTTTGAACCACAGACAGACCTTCATCGAAAGTGACGGAATGGACGAGAACGCCTACGACCGATACGTCCTGAACAGTGTTCTGTCCTACGGGTTCTGGGCCGTCGGCGGCGTAGGGATGCTGCTGCCCTTTTTTACGGATATCGGGGGCGGGAAAACCCGTGCCGAACCGCGGCAGGTAAGGCCGGAAAAACTACGGCTTCTCCCGCTGCCCAACGGAGTTGCTTTGCAGATTTCGTTCTAGTGTAGGAGATCGTTGTGTCGAAAGCAATTAGGTTTATCGGGATTATCGTTCTTTTGGCAGCGGTTGTGGGCTGCGATGTATTCTTTGTTTCCCGAGAAGGCCGTTACAACCCTTTAGATCCGGACAATGAGTTTGTCGAGGTATATCCGGAGATCGACGGCTATGCTGAGGAAACCGGTTGGTACGACGCGAGTGCTTTGTTGATCGCACAAAATTCCACAATTATGTCTGTCATTGTGATACGGTTCGATGTCAGCGAAATTCCCGACGATTTTGACAGGATATACTTGAGACTGTATAAATCTGTTCAAACAGCTGCCGAAACAGTTATCAGGATTCATCCGATTATCATGGATTGGGCACCACCGATTTATTATTCTCTTGTCGACCAACCTGGTTTTTTTAATATAGATGTGTCTGTTCGACATTATCCCCAGATAAACCCCGGAGTCGAGCTCATCAATCTGGATCCGATTGTAGCGGGATCAACAGACAGCATCCGGTATGGAATTGTGATTTTTTCTGAATTTGAC
>JAGLQP010000310.1 GCA_023136785.1 Spirochaetales bacterium | reverse complement strand
TACGCGGAAGTCGAGATCGATGACCCCCACAATGCACCGGCCGTCGTACGGATTTCTCCCAACACAAGCTTCTACTTCGAGATGAATAAGATCGGCCGAAATCAGACCACAACGATCGGAATGATCACAGGCAGTCTATCGATCAAGGTAGCCAAACTTTCCGGCCGGCAGAGCTTCGAGGTGGCCACCGAAAGTGCCCTGATGGGCGTCCGCGGCACCGATTTCGCCGTTACCCTAAGCCCCGGAGGAGACATCCTGGTCACCGCCGAGGAAGGCCGAATCTCCTGCATCGACGAGAGCGGACAGGAACTTTTCGCCGAACCGGGAACGGTGGTCGAGAAACGCCCGGGCGAACTGTTCCGGGAGGTGCCGGTCGCCGTTTCGGATCTGGTAACATTCCAAAGAGACTGGTATGCGGAGCGTCTGGAGGTTTTTAAGTCAAATGCATTGCAGGCAATCAAATTCTATGCCGGACGATATCTGCGTCTGAAAAACCGTTTCGACAGTGCCTATAACGACCTGCAGCAGGAAACCCGGATCCTCCGAAAGTGGTACGCTGAACACAGGCGGGGAGAGATCGGCGGCCGCATGGAAATCATACGGGAAAAAAAAGAGCTTATCGGAGAACTGTTGAAACTGCGTAAGATCCTCTACATCTTCGAGCGCGTGTACTTCCGCCTGGTTGAGCTGGAAGAGTACTACCGTCAGGGTTACGGAAAGGGTCAGATCGAGCCGGGCCTTTCTTCAAGCGCGTTCTTTAAGCGTTTCGACCGGGAAAAGCAGGTGCTGGGCAGGCAGATGGCCGAGATCCGCTACATCACCAAGCTGTACGCCATGCGGAATGACGGTAATTTTCCGACGGATCTGTTCGAACAGGGAGAAGATGAGTTTTTCGGGGAGGATGAAGATCTTTCCTTCTAACCGAGCAACTGCATGATGCTGCGGAGGGTATGATCGGGCTCGTATCAGAGCCTCCGATCGAGAGCATTGACAGAAATATAGAACAATTACTACATTGTTGGCATGACCCAAACGATGATACAGAAGATCGACAACGTTCTCGATCGGGTTATCGAGAAAGAGAGCAACCTGTCCTTGGCTCAGCTCGGCCTGGTCGAGCGGGTCCGCTACAGCGAAAAACAGAACAAACTCTACGTATTTACAAAAGCCATACACAGCACCCACGGCTGCTGCACCCTGCTGGCCTTGGTTCAACAGACCGACACCCTCCAGGACCTGGAAGAGCAGTTCAAGAAAGAGTTCCCCGAACACTGGGTGCAGATCGTTAACGTCTGAGAATAATCTCCCTACACTTCCTCTATATCCATAGGAAACTCGACGGAATCAAGATTTTTCAGCCCGGTCAATTCCCCTCCTGCCATCCTTGGAAGAACCAGTAGACGAGCATCCCCGAACAGTCCTTCGACACGCCCGAGGAATGCATCTTCCGGTTTACTCTTATTGATTATCAGGTAGGAAATCTTCATTCCCAGATTCGCAAGTTCTTTCCAGATAACTTGAGATTCGGCCAGGGACAACTCGTCCGGGTTGAGTACCAGAAAGGTTCGGGTGACGGAGCTGTCTTTGAACAGATCCGACATCCCCCGATACCGATCCACCATATCGGCGATCTTGGTCAGAATCGGGTCGCGTTCCTTGGTAGCGCCCTTCCGACCCTGCTTGATCCGGGTAATGATCTGATCTTTGTTCAGTATCAGCTGCCTGAACTGGGAAAGCTCACTCAGCCAGAGCAGCGATACATCCGGAAGGGCTAAGAACTTAAGAGTCAATGCCGTTGGCGGCGTATCAAAAATGATGAAATCCCTGTCGGCGAACCGGCGTAACGTGTCCAGCAGAGCGAGCAGCACCGCATACTCCTCCAGCCCGGGGGAGTACTTCAGAGTTTTGAAATATCTGTGCAGATTGAAGGCTTCCTGGTACTTGTACACGGAGCGAAAATCCCGCTGCGTGTCCTTGAGGTACTTCTTTACCCACTGATCGAGGTCGGTTTCCATCGCCTCTAATCCGGGAACGATCTGTTTGGGTTTCGGGCCCAGAGAAATCTTGAAGATATCGTGAAGGTTGTGGGCGGGATCTATCGAATTGAGCAGCACCCGCTTCCCGCCACGGGCTAACTTCAGAGCAAACAGAGAGGAGTTGGTGGACTTGCCGACGCCGCCCTTGCCCACAAAAAACAAAACCCGGGCGTTCACGGTTCACCCAGAGTAGACACCACCTCGGCCAGAGCGTCGTGGGCAACGTTGATCCGTCTCAACATGACCTGTACTTCCTTATCCATGATAGGGAGAAGCTGCAAGGTGATATGTACCGGCGGAGCAGGCATACCGACGAAGGAACCGAGCATCAGCAAGGCAAAGATGTTCCGCAGCTCGAGCACTTCGAACTCGAGGAGTGCGGTCGCCTTGTTGCTGTTGATGATCTGCAGGTCCTTGAAGAAGAGGCGTACCTTTGTTTTGATGCCAGCCCAGTTCATTTCGCGTCTTTGAGACTGTAGTAGCTCAGATCTGCCGAAATCTTTCTCCTAGCCGGAATGGCGGCATAGATCCCGTAGAGACCGGCGATTATCGATGCATAGAGATGGAACTTAGGGACCAGGAAGAGGTAGGCCAGACAGGCGGTATAGGCGCCGATCATGGAGACGACGATCAGGTTGATCTGCAGTCTCTCGTAGTGGCTGAACTCCACCTTTTTGTTTTTTACCGCTTTGGAATGAAACAAGGTGCGCATCAGAATCGGCAAGGCCACACCGAAAAAGACGGTGAGCACCAATAGGATCACTCCCCAGGTCCAGATGGAAAAAAGTGGGGGTGTCACCGTAATCTTTTTAAAGTGGGCGAGATAAACCAATCCCAAAAAGGCGGTCGCAAAGCCAACCAGGATGCCGAATAGTACGGTCAATTTCTTGAGCAGAGCCTCCACGCCTATCCCTCCAAAGTTGTTGACGCAGGTATTGTAGCAAAAAAGAAAGAGGAGACCAAGGTCTCCCCTTTCTTGGATCATGTCTCAGCGGCTATCAAGCCTCAGCTTCAGCCACTTTCCCGGGAGCTAAGAAGACAGAAAGACCTTCAATTACGATCCATACGGCGATAATGAATATAGCGGTATTAATGACAGTCAATAGCCAGTTCTGTTGAGTGATATACGAAATCTCATTTTTAATTAAAGCCCAGAGTGTCATAACAAGCATAAATGCAGCAGGTATACCGCTGATCAGGAACTTCACACCCCCTTTCTGCTTCAGATAAATAGTGATTGTTAGCAAGGCCAAACCGGCCAGAACCTGGTTGGTGGCACC
>JAGLQP010000031.1 GCA_023136785.1 Spirochaetales bacterium | reverse complement strand
TCGTTCAGCCCGTGGATTCCTTCGAGGATGATGATCGCCCTGTCCGGAAGCCGCTGAGGCGATGAGCCCATTTGGCGTTGGCCGGTATGGAAGTTGAAGCGGGGCAATACGGTTTCCTCTCCACGCATGAGGCGTAGGAGGCTTTCATTCATGAACCCAATATCAATCGCCTGGAGGCTCTCAAAATCATAGTTGCCCTCCTCGTCCCGGGGTGTGCTTTCTCGGGGAAGGAAGTAGTTGTCCAGGGAGATCGGAAAGGGATTTCTTCCCAACACCTGGAGTTGTACGGCCAGTTTTTTGGCGAAGGTCGTTTTTCCTGAAGAGGAGGGACCGGCAATCAGTACCAGTTTTACTTCATCTCGATGCTCGCAGATCTTGTCGGCGATCTTGGCTATTTTCTTGTCGTGCAGGGCTTCGGCCACCTGGATGAACCTCCGTACATTACGGTTGCTGATCAGGTCGTTGAGATGGCCGACACATCTGACGTTCAGGATCTTTCCCCAATCCTTATACTCCCTGTAGATGGAGAATAGCACAGGATTCTCCTGAAAAGGCGCTAAGGAGTCGGGTTGATCCCATGGAGGGTAGCGAAGGAGAAATCCAGGGGGATAGGCCATGATGTCGAAGACTTTCAGCAGCTTCGTGTTGGGAACCAGTGGGGCGTGGGCCAGATCCATAAACTTGCCGCAGCTGAACACAGGAACCTTCTGATCGTTGCGGTTCTTGAGAAGAAGGACCGAATCCGGCTGGTTGTTCTGTTGGAAGTAACTTATCGCTTCGGGATAGGAGATGACTTTGCGCAGAATCGGGCAGCCTTGCTCTACGATATCCAGCATTCTACTCCTAAGGGCCTGCAGATCCTCTCCGGACACCTCGGCAAAACCATCGAAATAGTAAAAGTATCCCCGTCCCAGTGAATGACCAACTACCAGTCGTCTGTCCGGAAACAGCTGTTTGGCGGCGATGGTAAGAAGGAAGCACAGAGATCGTCTGTAGATGTTGGACCCTTCCCGGGTGTTGAGATGCAGCGCCTCAACACTGGAGTTGACCTCGAGCCGGTAGGTCAGGCTGACCAGTGCCTTGTCCACCAAGGCCGCCGCCACCGTCTGCTGATGCGGCGCAAACTCTTTGTCTTTGAAGATTTCCTCAACCCGCGTTCCCGACGGGTAGCTTTTCTTCCTTCCCGAGGGAAAGGAGATCGTTACATCCATCCTTCACAGTTCTCTTTAGACGCCCAGTTTTTCCGTTTCCTGGGGGGGCAAACCGCGTTGAATCGACACCCCCTCCTCGGCGGTTTTTATCACCAATGGCTCGGTGACCCGCTTTCCCTCGTTGTCGATCAGGATCTGAACAAAGGGAAAGCGGGGGCTTTCTGGATTGGTTTTCACCACTCTGCCGATTGCTTTGTCGGAGAGCAGCACCACGTTGCCCAACGGATAGGCGGAGACGCAGATGATCAGTGAGCGAACGATCTTCTCGTCATATTTCTTGTTTCGTTCTTTAAGCAGCTCCATGATCGCTGTATGAGTATCTTTCTGCGACTTGAACAGCCGCTTGGAGGTAATCGCGTCGTAGGAACACACCACTGCGATGATGCGGGAGTAGAGGCTGATCTTATCGCCGGTCAGACCTTTGGGATACCCGGAGCCGTCCAAGCGTTCATGATGTTCGTCGGCGCCGAGGGCGATTTCCTCAGACACGGAAAAACCTTTCAGAATTCTGTAGCCCAGGGTTGTATGAGCCCGTATCATTTGAAACTCTTTGTCCGTCAGAGTACTATCTTTCAGGTAGACCGCGTCTGGCAATTTGAGCATGCCGATGTCGTGCAGCATCGCCGCAACACCCAGTTCAATCATCCGGTGCGGGGGCAGCTTCATAAGCTCCCCGATCGCCAACGCCAGGATCGTGGAATTGACGCAGTGGGTGTACATATAGTTCTCGGAGGGGAAGATAAACTCCGGATAGCGGAGCATGGCATCCCGGCTGGTTTTTACCCTGTCTATCAACAGCTTGATCCGCTCGCTCAGCCGCGGAATGTTCAACCTGTTCTCCTCCTTGAACTGTTTGAAGGCTTCCAAGGCGAAGTTGACCAGGGAATAGTAGAGCTTCTTCGCCTCCTCCATCTGTTGTTTTTCCTTGATGTCTATGTCCAAAACGGAGGTAGTCGCGGCCGCGGTGCCTGTGTTGGTGTGGGCGGGAGCCTCGGCGATCTGTCCGTCGCTCAGTACGGCTTCATAACCCCAACGTTTCAGCCGCTCGACCAGCTCTTCTGTTATAGCGGTATCGGGAGAGAGGAGGATAAAGGCTTCATCCAGATACACGGGGGCATCGATATAGCTGTCCTGTTGAAGTTCTGAAACAGGAATCCTCTTCATTGTCTCACCTCAATCAGCAAAATCTGGGGCAGCTCTTGCAAAACCCGGACAATCCGTGAACACTCATATGATAGGCGCCGTTGCGGGGTATTATAGGAGCAATTGATGAAATTTAAAACCATATACATTCTCTTCAACGCCGTAATCCTGATCTCTTTCGGATTTATCTTTTTGATGCCCCTGCTCCTGTTGGGAAGCGATTATTTTACGCTCTTCGTCTCAAAAAACTGGATTGCGGGTGTCCTGTTTTTGGTTACTCTCATCATTATTAACGGCTATTTCCTCGGGAATTGGAAACTTTTTCGGCTGCTGGAAAACGAGGACTGGCACGGTTTGATCCGCATGTTGGAGCAGCGGGTGTACCAGAAGGGACGGATGAGAAGGGGTTCAATCAAGATGCTCATCAATGCCTACGTCGTAACCTCCAGTGTGAATAAAATATCCGGATTGGAATCTCATCTGAGGGAGAAAAAACCGACCCTTCTGAAAATCTACGCCCTCCAATTCGGTATTCCCTATCTCCTGAAGATGAAAGACGATCCCAAATCGGCGGAAACCTATTTCGGCAGGGCTGCGGAGCTTAAAAGCGTACCCCATCGAGACTGGTTGCGCTGGAGTTATGCTTCGTCTCTGCTTCTGCAGCGGCAGTTCGAGGCCGCTAAGGTGACTCTTCTCGAACTCCTCGACTCCGATCCGGATCCTGTCCTAGAGCTGCTGACGGTCCATGGACTTTCCTTTTTCGCAAATGTGGATCCGGAGCTTGCCGAGCGGGTGGAGCGGGAGCGCAGAAGTCTTGTCGGCCGTTATACCTCGGAGCGGTGGGATAAAAAAATCGAATCAAACAGCAGGCACATTCAAATCGTGCTGTTCAACGGAATTATTCGCGATGCAAAACAGTGGCTGTTTGATCAAACTGCGGACACTTCCGAGAATCCGCCGGAAGCTGAAAAGACGGTGCACTAGGAGCGTTGGCTGCTCACGAAATAGCTGATGCTGCGATTGTAGGTCCGCTCCTGAGCCGCCGTGAAATAGCAGGCAGGAAGCTCGTTCATGCCGCGATGATAGGCGATGCATTCACAGCAGATCCCATGCCGGGAGCACCCCGGATAGGAACAGTTGCAGGCTCCTGAATTTTTCTTCTGATTGACACAATCCATGAGTATCTCCTAGAACGCTACCGGAGACCGGACTTGAACCGGTACGACCCTTACGGGTCAGAGAATTTTAAGTCCTCTGTGTCTACCAATTCCACCACTCCGGCACTTTTCCCGAATCACTATACTCCGCTTCGCGGGGATTTGTCGATGATTCGAGTAAGAACTTTTCCAATCATTCAGGGTATTCCACTAATGATTTGGTAACGGGGGAGTATATATTCGCCGCCATATATTTTTCTAGGACCACGGATCGAGCAGCTCGATGTTAAATGATCTGAAATTTTCTAAGTTTCTTGTAACCAAAACGAAATCATGTTTAAGGGCAGTCGCGGCTAGCAACGAATCTATCACAGGCGCCGGGCGGCCGATTTGTTCCAGTCGTGCTCTCTCTTCGCCCCACCGAATGCATATGCGCCCGCTTATCGGCAAGACATAGCCTCGGAAGGCAGACTTGAGCTGTTCTATCCACACAATTAGATCATTTTTCTTCTTTCCATCAGGTAACCTTGCGATTCCGCAATGAAGCTCTCCCAGCGTTAGTACACTTAAGTACAAAAGCTCCGAGGGGCACTCGTTGAACCAGGAAATGACCCGCGGCGCAGGATCTGGTTTTGACAGCTCGGACACGACACAGGTATCGAGAATGAAGCTCATAGTTCGACCGCACGCCCCGTGTCGGATCTGCCTCGGGAGATCTCAAGTTCTATATCTTTGTGGGGTCGTGCCAGGAGCACCTGTTTCTTGTCGGGAGCCGACCTGTCGACTGTGCGATCAAAGGTCTCGCAGTCGACGACATATACCGCTGCCTTGCCGTCCGCTTGGTCAACTAGGAGAGTAGTCTCGTTCCTACGCATCCAGGAGGAGAGCAACAACAGACCTGGTCGTTCTGATGGGTCGGATGTTTCTCCAATTTCAGGACTATCATGACTTGCGCTTTTTCAATGACTTGTCGATGACCCGGTTCAATCTCTTGGCGAAATCCGCCGGATTGGCCAACTCCGCCCCTTCCACGATCAAAGCCTGCTCAAAGAGCAGACGGCTGATGTCCTCGCTCAGCTCCTTGTCCTCCGTTCCGGCCAGCTTCTTCACGATCCCGTGATTTGGATTGATCTCGAGGATCGGTTTGACCTCCGGCATGTCCTTCTGTCCGAGGGCTTTGAAGATATGCTGCATCTGTATGGTGGGGTCATTGTCATCGGTCACGATGCACGAAGGGGAATCGCTGAGGCGGGTCGAGGCGCGCACGTCTTTGACCTCATCCCCCAGGATTTTCTTGATCTTCTTGAGAAGCGGGCTGATCTTCTTCTCCTTCTCGTTGTCCTCTTCGGTCTTCAGGTCTTCCGCGGTGCCGCTTCGGCCTACAGATTTGAGCTCCACGTCCTGGTAGCGTCCGATTACCGGTGCCACCAATTCGTCGATCTCGTCATCCATGATGAGGACTTCGAGGCCCCGCTCTTTGTAGGTTTCCAGCAGCGGGGAGTTCCTCAGCTTCTCCTCCGAGGCTCCCGTGATGTAGTAGATCGCTTTCTGCTCACCGGCCATCCTCTCCTTGTACCCCTTCAGGCTGGTCAGCCCCTTCTCGGTCGTCGATTTGTACCTCAGCAGCTCGAGAAGAGCTTCCCTATTCCCGAAATCCTGGTACACCCCCTCTTTCAGGCAGACGCCGAACTGTTTGTAAAACTCCTCGTACTTGGCGGCAGTATTTTTCGCCATCGTTTCCAGCTCTCCGAGGATCTTCTTTATCGAGGCGTTTCGGATATTCTGGAGAACCTGGTTTTCCTGGAGCATCTCCCGGCTGATGTTGAGGGGAAGATCTTCGGAGTCGATGATTCCGTGCGCGAAGCGCAGGTAGGTGGGAAGCAGCTCTTTTTCGTCGTCCGTTATGAACACACGCTTCACGTACAGCTTGACGCCGGGTCTGTAATTCACAAAGAACAGATCAAAAGGGGCTTTCTTGGGAATGTAGAACAGCGTCGTGTACTCTAAGGCGCCCTCGGCCTTGGTGTGGACGAAGTGCAGAGGGTCCTCGGTGTCATGGCTGATCGTTCTGTAGAACTCGTTGTAGTCCTCGTCCTTGATTTTGTTCTTGGGTTTTCTCCAGAGAGCCGATGCGGTGTTTATCTGCTCGACCTTCTGTTCTCGTTTTTCTTTTTTCTCTCCCTCCTCTCCCTCGCTTTTCACCTCTTCGTAGTGCAGATAGATGGGAAAGGGAATGTGGTTGGAGTACTTCTTGATGATCGATTCGATCTGCCAGCGGTTGGCGAACTCCTTCCCCCGTTCGGAGAGGAAGAGCTTGACGGTTGTACCGCTGCGCTCCGAGGTAGCCTCCTCAACGGAGAAAGAGCCCTGGCCGTCGCTGATCCACTTGAAGGCGGTCTCCTCTCCCGCCTTTCTGCTGAGCACTTCGACTTTGTCCGCCACCATGAACACGGAATAGAAGCCTACCCCGAACTGGCCGATCAGATTTGTATCATCCAGGTTTTGATCTCCGAGGGATTCCACGAACTGCTGCGTACCGGAGTTGGCGATGGTTCCCAGGTTTTTGGCAAGCTCGTCTGCATTCATTCCTAGCCCTGAGTCCGTTATCGCCAGCCAGCTCTTATCCTTTTGGTCGAAGGAGATATCGATGCAGGGAACAAAGGCGAATCCCTTGAACCCGTCGTCTGTGAGGGTGAGATATTTCAAACGGTCGAGAGCGTCTGAAGCGTTGGATACCAGTTCCCTCAGGAAGACCTCGGGGTGCGAGTACAGGGAATGGACGATGAGGTGCAGCAGACGGCTGACCTCGGTCTTGAACTTTTGTTTTGCCATGGTTTCAACTCCTATCACCTACAGAGGCAAAGCCCTATCTGATGTCGGTGCTGCTCTGTATGTACTTCGAAAAAGACTGTATAAATATTGTAATAAAATAATAAAAAAAAGTCGCGGGAGCAATCCTTGACAGCGGCGGCTGAGGGGGCGTACAGTTCTTGTTCGTGAAGATCAGTGAAATGATGCAGGAGTACGACCTCGAGATCGACGATGTACGTTGGTACCTCGCCTGTCAGCAGGCGGATCTGCTGCTCGGCTATCGGGACGACAAGCGGGAGCTGATTCGCTTGATCTGGTCAGGAGCGCTGGAGGGGGCGCTGTACGATATGGAAGAGCGGTTTATCGGGGAGCTGCAGAGCTGGCTTGATAGGGGAACCCGGGATGAAGTTCAGGTTCGCGGAGTTCTTCGGGAAGTGGTCTCGTGCCGAGAAAAGCGCTACATTGCAGAATGAATATTAAATATTTATACATTATTGTTGTATAAATATACTTGACTCACTCTTCCTCGCTGAGCTATGGTAGCATAAGGAGGAAGAGTGCATGAAAAGGACTCTGGATTCGAAGGTACTCGAACGGATCGAATCGGTTCCGATTCCACAGGTAAGAAAATGCGCCATCGCCTATTCCGGCGGTTTGGATTCCACTCTTGGGATCGAGCTGCTGCGGAGGGTGTACCGAGCCGACACCATTATCCCCATTACCGTTGATGTTGGACAGGGCAGGGAGGAGATCGAGCTGGCGGAGCGGCGCTCCGCCAAGCTTCAGGTTCAGCCCCTGCTTATCGATGCCCGAGAGCTGTTCAGTCGGGAGTGGCTCGCCAAAGCCATCCAGGCCAATGGCAGCTATTGGGGCTATCCGGTTTCCACCTCGATGACCCGGCAGCTTATCGCTCAAGCGGTGGCCTGGAAGGCTGCTGAGCTGGGCTGCGATGCGGTTCTAGAAGGCTCCACCGGACGAGGGAACGATCAGTACCGGATGCACAATGTGTTCAAGATGTTTGCTCCCCAATTGCAGATCCTCGTTCCTGTGCGGGATTTCGATCTGACCCGCGCGGAGGAGCTGGAGCTCTGCCGTCAGTGGGGTGTCCCCGTGGAGGAGATCATCTCCGGTGGAGACGACAAAACCCTCTGGTGCCGCTCGATCGCCTCGGGCGCCATCGCTCTGAATCAGGAGATTCCGGATTCTATCTGGATGTGGTACGTCCCCCCGGAACGGGCCGAGGATCGGGCGGAGGTCCTGGAACTCACCTTCCGGCAGGGGCTTCCTGTTGCATTGGACGGCGAGTCTCTCGATCTGGTGGCCCTGATCGAGAGACTGAACCGGCGGGCCGGAGCCTGCGGGCTGGGACGCATCGATATCTTTGAAGACGGTATCATGGGTTTGAAGAGCCGTGAGATCTATGAAGCCCCGGCCGCGGAGGTAATTCTCAAGGTAAAGGCCGATCTGGAGGGTCAATGCTTGAGCAAAGAGGAGCGGGAGTTCAAGCGACTGGTCGACAACCGTTGGGCCTCCATGGTATACCACGGTGAGTGGTTTCACCCTCTCAAAGAGGAACTGGACGCCTTTGTCGAGTGCAGCCAAAAACACGTCAATGGCACGGTGAAGGTGAAGCTGTACAAAGGGAATCTGGAGATCCTGGAGCGGGAGCGTTCCTGGTCCTCCCTGTTCTATCCTGAGATCCGTTCGATCGAGGGAAGCGGATTCGACCAGAGGTGGTGCGCCGATGCGGCCAAGGTCCGGGGGCTGCCATTCGAGATCCTGGCCCGCAGGGACAAACGGCGAAAGGAGAAGCTTTGAGCAAACTCTGGGACAAGGGCTCTGCCCTGGACAAACTGATAGAGGAGTTCACAGTCGGGGACGACCCGATTCTGGATCAGAGCTTGGTGGCGGCGGACTGCGTGGCCAGCCTGGCCCATGCCGGAATGTTGAAACAGATCAACATTCTCACCACGGATGAGTACGAGGGCTTGAGAAAGGAACTGTCCACGATCATTCAACTGAATCGGGACAGATCCTTTCCCATCCGCAGGGAAGATGAAGACTGTCACACAGCCATCGAGAACCACCTTGTTCAAAACGTCGGGGAAGCGGGAAAGAAGATCCATACGGGACGATCAAGGAACGACCAGATAATCGCAGCCCTCAGGCTCTACACCCGTTCTTTCCTCCTGCAGTTCCAGAGTGACTGTCTGGATCTGGTACAAATCCTGGTCGCCTTTGCGGACCAGCATAAGGATGTGCCGATGCCGGGGCGCACCCATCTGCAGATCGCCATGCCCTCTTCCGTCGGGCTGTGGGCCGGCGCTTATGCCGAGGAGCTGCTGGACGATCTTACCCTGATCGAGACCGCCTACCGCCTGAACAATTCCTGCCCACTGGGTTCGGCGGCAAGCTATGGGGTACCCCTTCCTTTGGACAGAGAGATGGTAGCCGAGTCTCTGGGCTTCGATCGAGTCCAGAACAACGTTCTGTACGTAAACAACAGTCGCGGTAAATTCGAAGCGATCGTTCTCGATGCCGTCGAACAGGTCATGCTGACCTTTAGCAAGCTGGCCCAAGACTTGATTCTCTTCTCCCTGCCCGAATTCGGCTACTTTCACCTGCCCGCCGAGCTGTTCGCCGGCAGCAGCATCATGCCTCAGAAGAAAAACCCCTGCATGCTCGAACTCCTTCGGGCCAAAGCAGCCACGCTCAGCAGCTACAGCGCCCGGATCAAGAGTATTATCCGGGGCCTGCCCTCAGGGTACAATCGAGACTTTCAAGAGACCAAGGCTCCCTTTCTTCGCGGTTTGAACCTGGGTCTGATCAGTGTACGGGTGATGAGCCTGGTGATCGAAAAGCTCGAGGTCGATCCAAAGAGATTGCGGGAGGGGTTCACTGCAGAGATCTATGCCACGGATCTGGCCCTCGACATGGTTGCGCGGGGCGCCTCGTTTCGAGATGCCTACCGCAAGGTAGGAGGCGATCTCGAGGCACTCGAGAAACGGGATCCCGATCAAGCGATCCTCACGCGAACCTACACGGGAACAACGGGAAACCTGCGTCTGGAGCTGGCCCGAGGGATCATGAAGGAACAGCGGGAACGCCTGTCATCCCGGAAAGAGGAGATCGATCGAAAGATCGAAGCCCTGACAGGATTCACGGTTTCCCTGTGTGGATGACCTTCCGTTCCAGAGCTGACCCTGCTGACACCGATCGGATAAGAGTATTGACGGATGCGGCCCTGGTGTTGATAATTCCCGGATGAAGCGCTTCGTTCCCCTCACCAGAAAGATCAATCTCATCATCATCAGCAGTCTGGTCGTTGGGGTGGGCATCGTTATTGCCTATTTCGCCTACACCCAGAACTTGAGCCTTCGCGAGACCAGCCAGGGGAATCTGCGGCAGCAGTCGGATATCCTCTTTCAATCGATAAAAAACGCCATGCTGCCGGGAGAAGCGCCCATTGCGGTTCAGCTGTTCGAGGACATTCGTCTGACCAATCCGGCCTACAAGATCTTCCTGCTTCGGGACACAGGGGTTCAGGCCTTCTCGGACAATTCCACCCTCGAGGTTGTGAACGCCAACTTAGGCTACCAGGCCTTTGCACCTAGGGAGGTGTTTCCTCAAAACGTGATGGTCATGGAAGATGATCGGAACTTCAGCCGATCGGTTCGGGAACGGCGGCCCGTGCTGTTTCAAGAAACCGTTGAAGGAAAGACCTTCTTTACTATCTACAAACCTCTGCTGAATCTGCCCAAGTGCTCCGGCTGCCACGGCCGCACTCATACGGTTCGAGGTGTGATCAACATCACTTCGGACATCACT
>JAGLQP010000309.1 GCA_023136785.1 Spirochaetales bacterium | reverse complement strand
TCTTCTGTGACCATATGTTCTCGTAGCAATCGGTCAAAGGTCAACGTCGTGACCCACAGAGCGATCCCCGACAGCAACACCACTCCCGGAATATAAACAGGATATCCCATTCGGGAACTTGAGCCGTTGATGAGGAGATGAAGGACGATAACGATTCCCGAAAAACCAAAGGAGAAGACTGCGCTTGAGACTGCATGGGAAGGCTTCACTTTGACGCTTGAGATTACAATCGGAACAAAGAAGTAGATCTCCGCCAGCACAAGCGCAAGATCTCGAATTCCCCCCGCGGGAAAAACGAGAAACAGGCCGAAAAACACCCCCGCCCCGATGGCATCGAGGGCATTCGAGAGATGCCCGAGTCTTTCGTGAAAAGAATCCCGCCCGATGAGAACGAGCAAGATAATCGAATATCCCACCACCAGCAGGAGGGCGAGGAGGGCAATGAGGTGATCGATGTTAACCGAGATCAGCGGGTTACGGAAAGAAATCAATAGTGCGAAGAGGCCAAGGAAATAGATGATCCGGACAACAGCAGTCCTCTTTTCGACCTTCACCACCTGGGCGAAGACGACACTCGTAACCCCCTCTACCATAAGCTAATACTTATATGATATCATCGGTTTTGTAAACAGGCGCAGCACCCTGACAGGCGTAGCGGCAAGTCTGGTCGAGGCACGGCATCCAAACAGGTTCATGAAAGACAGCCATATTCAGGATCTCTTCGACAGAGCCCTGGAAGCGGGGCGGAATCGAGACTACCATCAGGCGATTGAATTGCTCCAAGAGATCCTGGTGCAGAGCGATCAAATGCCGGTAGCCCTGCTCTATCTCGGCCGAGCCTACCATGCGTCTGGCGATTTCAACAGGGCTATCCAGGCGCTGCAATTCTTCCTGAAATTCCAACCGGATTCAGCGGAGGGTCATTTCTTCCTGGGCCGGGCCTATTTCACCCTTGGTCTGTTCGACCACGCCTACGGGCATCTCAAAGATTCCACGAGTTTGGATGGATCCTTCGTTCCCGCACTCGGCCTGCTGGGGTTGACCCTGCTCAAACACGGCCGCCCCCAGGCGTCGATCGCCGTTTTCGAGAAAGCCCTAGCTCTGGAACCGGATAACCGTAGCATCTTCACCGGATATTTGAACGCTCTGCTAACCTATGCGATCCGCCTGTTCTACAGACATCGCTACGAGGAAGCCCGGGATGCCCTGCTGTTCATCCGCAAGCATCGCCCCGACAGCCTGGTAGCCCATCTCTATCTGGCCAGCATCTATCGTGAGTTGGGGGATGCCGATCTATCCCTCTTCCACTTCGAAGAAGCCGCTCATCTGGCTCCTAAAGACCCCGTGCTTCATCTGCAAAAAGCGGTTATCCACCTGCAAAAGGGGAATAATCCCGCTGCCTTTGAAGAGATGGCCCGAGCCATGAGTCTATTGGGCAATGAAAAGATTTCCACCCAGGATGTCCAAAGTCTTCTCCGCATCATGACCATTGTGCTGTTTCAAAACCATCGACATCGGGAAGCCCTGGAAACTGCCCGCCGAGTCCTGCGCCGCTCATACCGCGATGCGGACATGCACGCCATTATGGCGGAATCTTTCAGCAAACTTGGTGAGCTTAAAAAAGCGAAGAACCACTATCTTCGCGCGCTGGAACAGGAAAAAAACAGGCTGGAGTTCAAGTACGGGTTGGCCGCAGTGCTGTGGGAGCGTGGCGAGTACCGGGAGCTCAACTCCCTGCTGAATAGGATCCTGCGCGGCCAGCCGGAGGACGATTTTGCCCTCTATTACCGGGCTTTGAGCCTACCCTACCTGGTCGACGATTTCCAACAGACGATTCCGGCCCTCCAGGAACAGGTCCGCCGCAGTGGGCCGGATCCGCACTTGATGAATGCTCTCGGGCAGGAGTACCTGCGCGCGGATCTCCCCGATCTGGCGGAGGGATGGTTTCAGCGAACTCTGAATCGGGTTGCTAACTTTGAACAGGCTTTGCTAAAGCTTATCGAAGTCTACATCCGCCTGGAAAAAAGGAGCAACCTGCGGCGCGCGTACTCCGAATACCTGCGTCACTACCCGGACAATCTTGAGATACGCAAAGATTTCGCTCAGTTTCTCTATTCTCAGGACAGCTATGCTCAGGCTTGCACCCAGATCGAAAAGATCCTTCCCTATGAGCCGAAAAACACGGAGTATCGGATCATGCTGGCTCACAGCTATCGAGAGACGAAGAAGTATCCCGAAGCCATTCTCCTGTACAGAGAACTTCTCCTGGAGGCACCGAAATCACTGGATCTGGTCAAACCGTTCGTGTCCTGCCTCGAGGAAAGCGTCAGCCGTGAGACGGTGATTCTGCTTCTTGAAAAGGCTATCAAACTGTTCAAGGACGATCCCTGGCTGCAGCTTCGCTTGGGGTTGCTGTATATGGCCCAGGGACAGCTGGAAAAGGCGGCAAAAATCTTTCGCAGCGTCATCTCCCTCGATCCGAATGACTGGCGGGCCCACAGCAGTTTAGGAAAGATTTACGGGAAGATGGGCAACAATCAGTTCGCCGAGCGCTTCGTGAAGAGGGCAAAAGAACTGAAACAGGCTCAAACCAGGGCCGAAGAAGGAGGTAGGGGCGGAAAAAGCCCCCAGGAGCAAAAGAAAAATAGTTGACAGAACGGCGGTTCACACCGTTCTAGTATAACAGAGATACAAAGTCACAGGAGGAATGGCGAAACATGGCTGTCAAAGCACTCGATCTTTTTAGAGCCTTCGCCGAGGAGAAACTACCCTCAGAAGGGGGGTATATTGTATCGTCGTTTTTTCAAGAAACCTCGGCATACTCGAAATACGAAGTCGTCGCCTACAACCATGTGAAGGCGATCTACCCCACAGAGGAAGGACTGCTCTTCCAGGCGGACGGAAACAAGCTGTTCGTTCTGGCGGAACCGTCTAATTACACGAACAAGCATGTCGAACCGTATACCCGCGATACGGCCTATCAGATTCCCCACCGCTTCAGTGAGGTGGAAACCGTGGTGGCAAGAAACCAAACCCGTGTCATGGTGAGCCGAGAACCGGTAATGACCTACACATCCTTCACCATCCTCAGGCCTACGGGGATCAATTTCGCTCTGATCTTCTACTACACCGGAGATGTGCTGGAATCGATTGAGACCTTTTTTCAGAAAACGCTGACTGGAGAAGCCGCAGTGCCCAAGGCGGACGCCGCAAAAGCCGGCAAACTGATCGTGAAGGGACTCGGTAGATTTACGATCTGGCAGGACCAACCCTAACCGGGCAGGCTAACCGGGGGAGAAACCCCCGCCATTTCCTCAC
>JAGLQP010000308.1 GCA_023136785.1 Spirochaetales bacterium | reverse complement strand
ATCACCAGGTGTCGGTAGGAAATATCCGCGTCTGGATAGCTGAACAACAGCAGGTGGAGGGGAGTGTAGGGGAGCATAATCCCGAGGGTACCTGTTTGGGAGACGGTCCGAAGGTGGGAAGGAGCATTGTCGGCCAGGGGAAAGATCAGGATGGGTGAGGCCATCGATGATAGAAGCTCCCAGTTCCCTTCCTGAAGGCGGCACAGTCGCAGCGCTTCTTCCCGGTTGGCAACCATCAGGGCAAAGGGCTTGCGCTCCCGTTCTTTGTCCTGCCGTATCCGCTGCATGGTTGCGAGATTTCGTGGATCCGCGGCCAGATGGAAACCCCCGATCCCCTGAATGGCGACGATTTTTCCCGCCTGCAGAGCGGTCACGGTCTCTGCGATCGGGTCCCCCTCCACAGCCGTTCCGTCGGCGGCTCGTAGTTCAAGTGTCGGCCCGCAGGACCAGCAGGAGTTGGTCTGAGAATGAAAGCGTCGATCCTCGGGATTGGTGTACTCAGCCAGGCAGTCCGGACACTGGGGAAAATCGATCATCGATGTAGTGTCTCGATCGAAGGGGGTGTCCTCGACAATCGAGTAGCGGGGACCGCACTGGGTGCAGGTGATGAACGGATAGAGATATCTCCTGTTCTCCGGATCGAGGAGCTCCGCGTTACACTCCGGACATATCGCCAGGTCCGGAGGGATCGGCGGAAAACTGTATACCGTCGCCTTGCTCTCGAGAATCCGGAACGCCTCCTCAGACTGCACCGGGATCTGCTCGGAGTGCATCTTTTCCAACACCGCAGCCGGCGGAAGCATCTCCCGCAGCACCGTGGGAAATTGTTCTACCTCTGAAGGAGGTCCTTGAATCTCAGCGACCACCTCGGAACGCTGGTTGCGAACGAAACCAGTCAGTCCGAGAGAAACCGCGCACCGATACACTGTGGGCCGGAATCCAACCCCCTGAATCACGCCTCTAAAGACGTAACGTACACGCTGGGTTTGTTCGTTAGCTTTCACCTGTAGGCTTTCATAGCACTGCGGGCACATGAGTTTCAAGGGCGAAACCTCATGTTCTTGACGAAGGGCAAAGGGGTAGGTACAGTTGCCTCATGAAACAAATAGTTCTGCAAGCATCAGACCTCGACGGATATCTGACCGACGAAGACAAAAAGACCATCGCCGCGATGGACACCAAGTACGCAAAAGCCATGGATCTCTTTCCGAGGCTGGCCCAAGCGATCCCTGCCGATGAAAAGAAAAAAGCAAGGAAGGAGCTCATCAGTGTATACACCGAGATGGGCGAAAAGATGCAGGAGATCAACCACAGGGAACCGAATATCCATGTGTATTCCTTCGAGACTCCCCGCATGACTCACGGGGAAGCTTCCCGGTTGATTGCCAAGCTGCGGGATATTCGTACCGAGACTCCGGAGTTTGTCTACTATATTCAGAGGGCGTACGAGTTGTTGTTCAATCTGGCCTTTTCCAGCTCTATCCCTGAGAAGAAGAACTACATCTTCGTCGATACGCCGGTAAACGTCCCGATGCAGAACTACGCTGTGCACAAGATCCCCGATATCGATGAAAAAGTGAGCAACAGCGTGATGTGCGTGATGCTGCGGGCGGCCCTGTTACCCTCCATGATCGTGTCCAAGGAGATCCAGGAGTACTCCTCGAACGACTATGTCACACCTTTCGCGTTATTCCGGATCAGTCGGGATGATACCAAAGAAGAGCACAATATGGCCTACATCCTCGACTTGGAACGCTCCTATTTTGATCCCAATCTTCTCGACGGAAAGGATCTGTTCTTTGCGGACCCGATGAATGCTACCGGGGGAAGCCTGGTTACCATCGTGAAGTATCTCCTCGATCAGGGAATCAAGCCTCGTTCGATCAAGTTCCTCAACGTGATTTCCGTGCTCAAAGGCTCCCTTCGCATCGTACGGGCAATTGAGAACTCGGAGATCTACACTCTCTGGATGGATCCCAGTCTGAACAACATGGCCTATATCCTGCCCGGTTTGGGGGATGCCGGCGACCGACTCAACGGGGAGGATTTACCCGACCAATCGAGGAACATCATTCAGCTGATCGCCGACTACGGTGTGAGCATCGCATCTCTGTACCGCGCCCAGGTTCGCAAGATCGAAGAAACGGTCCTTGGATAGATCCAGATGAACCTGTTTGCAGTCCTGGGCATACCCTGTTTCACCCTCTTTGTGGTGTCCGCCGCCGGTCGACGGAAAGCCATTAAGGCGACGGCGATATCTGCCCAGCGGGGATCGCCGGCGCTTCAGTTCATCAAGGGGCTAATCTATGCCCTTCCCTGTCTGGTTGTGATTCTTATCCTGCGGCGGTTCGTTCCCCTGTCGTATCGTCGCTTTCCCCTCTATCTGTACTACTTCTTTACCGATCATCTGATTCCAGTCGTTTTTTTGACGGTTCTATACTTTCTGGTCTATTCTCAGAAGACATTTCGGGAGCTCCTGCTGTTCGGCGGGGGTTTCTATACCTTGATTGGAATTGTAGAGGTCTTTTCCCAATATGGTCAGTACGAACCCTACCTGCTCTTCCTCCTGCCGGCTGTGCGGATGGCGGTTTTGCTTTTTGTGACGATTTTTTTTCTCCGTTATCAGGAGTGGTACGGCGTAGTGCGAGTGCTGTTTCTGATCCTTCTGGTATTTGTTCCCTTCCTCAGCGCGGCAATTACCTATCTCTATATGCGGGCATACCCGCTCTGGGCGGGTTGTCTTACGGTGTTGCTCTTTCTTGGGTCCTTGGTATACATGTTTCTGGAACGGGACGTTTAGTCAGGGGCGATCAATCCCTGTACCAGGATGCGCAGCAGCGTGTCGATGTCGAGATGATAGGGGGCTTTGTTCTTTCGTCGAAACTGGTTTGGGTCGTGGGAGAGCAATAACACGATTGCGTTGTACACGACCAGGGCGGCCGCCTCGGTATCGACGTCTCTTTGAAAGATACCCTCCTCCTGACCTTGTTCTATGATCCCCTTCACGGTTTCGATGCCTTCTGCGAAAAGATCTTTCGACGAACGAGATTTGACCCAGCGGGGCAAGAGATCATTTCCGGGGATGTAGAGATCCTTGTACAGAGGATAATTCTCCAAGAACCAGGCGTAGGTACGAACAAAGATATCGAGTTTCTCGACCGCACTGCCGGCGGTCTTGCTCCTCTGGCTGAACTCGTACTGGAACTCGCTATAGGTGGCCAGCATGACCGAGTTGAACAGCTGCTCCTTGTTCTTGAAGTAGTTGTAGAAGGTGGGTTTAGATATGCCGATCTCCGCAATCAGGGAAGAGAGAGAAGCTTTACG
>JAGLQP010000307.1 GCA_023136785.1 Spirochaetales bacterium | reverse complement strand
AATCAACCGGGCCACCCCGCGCACCCAGTCGGCTCTGCTCGAGGCGATGGCGGAGAATCAGATCAGTGTGGATGGAAGGCGGATCCCTCTGCCGGAACCGTTCTTCCTCATGGCCACGGAGAATCCCGTAGAGTTCGAGGGCACCTTCCCCCTGCCGGAGGCCCAAAAGGACCGGTTCTTCCTGGTCCTGAAGATCGGCTATCCCGATCGCGGTTCGGAGGAGGAAATCCTGGAGAGCCAGAGACGGATTACCCACCCGGTCTCGGATATCGAAGCGGTCACGGAGCTGAAGACCGTGCTCTCGATGCAGCAGCTGGTGGTCGACGTCCACGTCAGCCCTGCGCTGCGGGGCTACATCCTCGACATCACGGAGCAGACCCGGAAGGAGCACCGACTGCGTCTCGGGGTGTCTCCTCGGGGCTCTCTGGCTCTGTACAAGGGGGCCCAGGCACTGGCGGCAATTCGGGGACGAGACTATATCATCCCTGAAGATGTCAAGGAACTGTTCATCCCGGTCTGTGCCAAGCGGGTAATCGTTCGCTCGGAGCACCTGGTTAAAGGAATCACGGCGAAGGAGCTCCTGGCCGAAGCCATAGATCGAGTGGAGGTCCCGGTCCTCAAGGCGGGTCGGTGAAACCGTCCCATATCGTTCTGTTTCTGATCCTTCTCATTGTCGTGCTCTTCTTCCCTCTGCGGATCCTGCAGTTCGTAACCCTGCTCTATATCGCAGGTGTCGGACTCTCCCTCCTCTACTCCCGCATCATCTCTCGGTACGTGACTGTTCGCAGAAAGGACAGCATGCTCAGGGCCCATCGTTTCGAGCCTATGGAAATCACCCTGATTGTGGAAAACCGCAGTCCTCTGCCGGTCGCCTATCTCAATGTCCTCGATGAACCGAACTACTTCTTCGCCTCCGAACCGGGGAACTTCCTGATCAGCCTGAGACCGGGGGAGCGGAGGATCCTGACCTATCCGATCGAAAGCCAGCACCGGGGGCAGTACAGCGTGGGACCTGCGCTGATCCAGGGCAGCGACCCTCTGGGTCTGTTCCCCTTCCGCAAAAAGACCGAGGAAAGCCAGACCCTGATCGTGTATCCGGAGGTCCTGCCGCTTTCCCTCAAGAGCGCGGAGGGATTGCCGGCGGGCACAATACGGGTGGAAAACCGCGTCTACGAAGATGTGACTCGCTACCGCTCCCTGAGGGAGTACCTGCCCGGGGACGCTCTCCGGCGGGTGAACTGGAAAGCCTCCGCCAAAACGGGCCAGCTGTTTGTGATGGATTATCTGCCCCTGCTCCACGCTCCGGTTCTGATTCTCCTCAACCTGAACAGTGAAGACTATCCGATGCGTTTCCGCTATCACCGCATCGAGCGGGCGGCCACTCTGGCCGCCTCCCTGGTGGTGCATTTCCTCTCTCTGCGTCAGGAGATCGGGCTGATCGCTTCGGCGCGTCTGGACCGGGAGGAGGCGGTCCCGGCCACCGAGATCCGGGGCAGCCATGAACATGCCACCGCCCTGCTGGAGATGCTGGCAAAAATGGAGGCTGCACCGGGCAGTCGGGATTTCACTCAAGCTCTGTTCGCAGCCGGTATCGAGGTACCTGTGCGGACCCGACTCGAGGTGATCACCCCCACTCTCTCCGAGCTCCACTGCGCCCGCCTGCGCCAGATCAAGGAGAAGGGATGCACGGTCGAGATCTTCCTGCTCGGAGAGCAGCACCGGTCGTACAGGCAAACTTACGGAAGGGAGTTTCGCATTCTTTCGGTACAGGACTTTGGAAGTGAGCTCATCTATCAGTAAACGCTACCTGCGGCTGTATCGCTCGGTGGTACACCCGTTGTTTTCGATCCTCCTTCCCCTTCTGTTTCTGTTGAGCGTGGACCAGCTCCTGCGGGTGCTCTTTCCCGGAGCTCCCTGGTTCCCCCGTCACCTGGCACCCCTGTTGCTTGCCGCCGGAATCGAAGAGGCTGTGATGGGAAACCTTCTGTTCAAGGAACGGGCCTCTTTTGTAGCCCGCATCAGAGAGCTGTGCTTTGTTCTGGCCGTGGCCTTTGGATACCTCTTCGTTCTTTCAAGTCTCAAATCGGGACAGGGATTTCATCTCTCCCCCGGGTTGATCTACCCGATGACGGCGGTCTTGCTGCAGTGGTTGTTTTCCAGCAGGATCCATTCCGGTCTGCGGGAACGGGAGATTCTTTTGAGCGCCCTGGCGGGAAAGCGTGGGCCTGAGCTGCGTCACAGCCTGAGAGATTCCTCCTACCAGGCCGGGCTCACCATTCGGGTGCTGCGAAGCATCAAAGCAGCGGTTGTCGTCTTTCAATTCCTGGTCGTTGCTCTGCTGATCACCGCGGCCGTGCTCAAGAGGCAGCCGACGATCATCGGCGTGCTGGCAGTTGCCCTGCATGCCGTCGGTGGACTGCTGTGCATCGGTATGCTTCACACCTTCGTGGAAGAGCAGCTCCTGCTCGGCAGTGGTGTCCCGGTCCCGCTGCGCTTCGAACGGAGGCGGCTTGTCTTCTCCCTGTCTGTTTTGGCCATTTCTGCGGGGCTGGTGATTCTGGCGGCGCGAGACGCTTCTCTCCTACCCCTTTCGGCGCTGATCGCCCTGCTGAAAAGGCTCGCTTCTCAATTTAAGTTTCCGGCCGAAGGTCGGGGACTGACAGAGTTCCTGCAGAACGTTCTGATCGAACGGCGGCACTACTACGACGCAATGCTTCGAACGCAGCCGCAGCCTGGCGTAAACCCGCTGGCTCTCCTCCTGGTCGAGCTGCTGCGGCGGCTGTTTATCACATTACTGGGCACCGGCCTGTTTCTCTTTCTCGTCTCCCCCCTGCTGTCTCAGGATTTTGTCGACAGGCTGCGGGAGCTGAGGCCCTTCCATGCCTTGGGGAAAAAGCTCCGCGCATTCCTCGGTTTCTCTGTTCGACTCTGGCTGCGGTTGGCCCACTGGCTGCGTCTATCCCGTTCAAGGGCTGTCCTGTCGGTTGCGGAGGATCCGAAGGACAAAAGAACATCGGGAAAAAGCCGCGGCAGACCGCGGCGTCTCTCCGTAAGAAAGAAAGTACAGATGGGTAGAGTGGGACGGGCCTTCGCCGCTCTGCTTCAGTGGGGCGAGGGCTTGGGCATTCCCTACTTTCTCTTCAACACGCCGCAGGAATACACGGAGAGGCTGGCTGCGATCGTTCCTGCCGGGGCTGGGCAGCTGTCCTTCGTGGTCGAGATATTCGAAGAGGTAATGTTCTCCACACATCTGATCGCTTCGGGTAGGATCTCTCAGTACTTCCGAACGACTCGTCTTTTGCGCCGTCTTACTCCGGAGGGGACGA
>JAGLQP010000306.1 GCA_023136785.1 Spirochaetales bacterium | reverse complement strand
TCTCAACAGCACTGCCGCATGCTCTGCGCAGCCGCGGAGGCGGGCAGGAAAAAAGTCTACATCGAGAAGCCTTTAGGGATGACGATCGAGGAGATCGATCAGATCAAGGCTGTTATACAGGCCAACCAGGGAATGCTCCTGCAGGTGGGATACAATCGCCGCTTCGACCAGTCGGTGCAGGCGGCGAAGAAGAAGCTGGAAGCGGGCTTCATTGGAACACCGATCCAAGTTCGGATGATCAATCGTGATCCCGCGGCCATGGCCGAGTTTATCATCAAGTTCAGCCCGACCAGCGGCGGCTTGGTCATGGACATGCTGACCCACGATTACGACTGCGCCCGCTGGTTTGTCGGCTCGGAGGCAAAAAGCGTGTACGGCCTGGGCGACGCCTTTGTCTACGAGGGACTGCGGGAAGTCAATGATATCGACAACTGCAATATCCTGGTCGAGTTTGAAAACGGGGTTATCGGCCAGTTCGAGACCAGTCGCAACTGTTCCTACGGCTATCATGTGGAAACCGAAATTTACGGCAGTGACGGCTGTATCCGCATCGGCACCGTGCCGGTAAAAGACCGGGTCACCTACATGAACACCACCGGTGTATACAGGGAGTGCGTGGAGTGGTTCTTCGAGTACTGGGAGCCGACCTTCTGCGCAGAGATGCAGCACTTCGTAGACTGCGTCATAGAGGAAAAGGAACCTCTGGTCGGTCTAGAAGACGGTTACCGGGCCGTGCAGTGGGCCTGCGCCGCCACCGAGGCTGTTCGGGAGCGAAAAGTCGTCCATATCGATTAGATCGATCCCGGTCCGGAATTGCTATGTGAGGAGGTTGAAGACAGAGGTGAAGACCGATGCGAGATAAATTACTCGAGGAATGCTATTTCCTGAACACGGATTTCGGTTTTCAGGCGGACGATGCCCCGGCGGGCAGACTATACAATCCGGCGTTGGCCGACGGCTCCCTTCGGGATGCTGGCATTTACCCGGTGTCCCTAGCCATTCATGATCTTTGGTCCCCCGGCAAGAATCACGAGTATGGCTCACCTAGGCGAGACCGGGGTAGATGAGCAGGCGGGAATCATACTTGGCTACGAGAAAGGGGCCCTGGCTGTGTCCTATGTCACGATTAGAGCCGTCAGCCCTACCGAAACAACTCTTATCGGTACCAAAGGCCGAATTAGAATGCACGCACAAGTGGGGCTCTTCCGACCGTACAAGCTCACGCTTTCCCTTGAAAGGCAGGAAGATCGGGGTATCGATGTGCCCTATGAGGGCAACGGCTATCAGTATGAAGCCTGCGCAGGATTCCCAGGACCCGCCCCTCGACTTCTCTCAGGTCCTGCGCAGTGGGCCGGTCCGTGATGATGCCGAATCGTCCCTTGGTGTTGTAGGATTCATCGGCCTCCGGGAATATACTTCGTTGTAGCCGGTATGTCCCCCGCCGTAGGTGCAGTAGGGAATCGCGGCGATTCCCGGCTTCTCGGGCGCCGATGCGACGAGCCACTTTCTCCGTGTTCCCGTTTTTAGTCCAGTACAGGATCAAAGATTTTTTATCAACCGAGCTGAACACGACGGTATCTGCATCTGTTCATGGCTGTTTCGCAGGCTTTTCCTAATAATCGTAACGCACTAACAGCTTGAGCATGTGTTTGATCGGCGAGAGTCTGGCTTCGTCTTCCTGGTCGCTCTTGAGGCTGAACAGTCCGACATAACCCAGATCGATGGAAAAACTCCCCGAAACATTAAAGGTGATCAAGGGCAGAACATTTAAAACCCAGGAGTCAGGGGAATAAAGGCAGGCCAGCTGGATATCGGTGTTCAGGTCGTACAACGGCAGGTAGAGATTGAGGAGCAAATAGTGCCGGGCGAAATATCCGGGCCTGTACATGAGCAGGTAATCAGTGGGAGGAACGCCGCTCGAATTGTAGAAATTAAGACCCTCCCTGTAGAGCCTTCTGTCATCGAGATCGAATCCTTCCCCATTGTAGAAGTACTCTAAAGTGGCGCTGATCTCGGTTTCGAAGGTATATTCTATGCCCAGAAGCCCTGTAAAGAGCCACTCTTTCTTCCTGGAATAGTCGACAGTAGGTGTGGTGGGAAAATTATATCGGCTCCCCTTCAGAAGAGATCCTTCGCCGTAAATCCCTGCTCCGCCGATGTCGGCCTTTATTCCCAGGCCGAGAGCAGGCACATAGGAATCTTCGCCCTCCGATTGATCATGGTCGAAAAAGCCGGTTGCTTTTACCTCCATGCCGGGCAGAGAAGCCGTTATCTCGGCGCCCGCCTGAAGATCGCCAAAATCGATCCCGCCGGTGAGCCCTTCGGTCCTGTATATTCCGGCCAGCTTCATAGCAAAAACATTTCCCAGATAAAACTGCGCGGTGAGGGCGTCAACTCCCCTGAGTTCCAGATCGGGATCGTATGGATCCTTCAGTGGATTAAAAAAATCTATCGGATTCCAGCCGTATCCGTAGCCCGTCAGCATGCTCTGGCGCCCAATCCTCAGGACGAGAAAGTCCGATATGAACCAGCCGATATTAGCCCTGAGTACAGCAATGGTGTTTATTTTGAACCCCAGCAGGGGCAGGCTCTCACCTACGGCCGCAGTCTGTGCATCAGCATCAGCACCTGGGCCTGTCGAGGCGGCCAGCAGGGCCTGGCCCAGGTAGTAGGGCTTGACCGCCAGCCAGACGGAAAAGTCGGTTGCCTCATCCTGGCCGGAGAGCTTTGCCAGAAAATCGGTAACCGGCATCAGATCCTGAATTCCCTGGTAATTGTCCTTATTGAGGGGGGTGTTGAATCTGCTTTGGTTGTATGGAAATGCCGGCACAGCCGTCAAGCCTATTTCCACTTTGCCGGATAATGAAACCTCGGCAACAATCAGTTGTACGATGAAAATCATCAACAGCAGACAAAGGTAAAAACGTTTCATCAAACCCCCTATTTCACCCCGGCCAGGTAGACGCTCGTAAAAAAGCGATCCTGGACCCTGGCGCTGTCGAACTCGATGTAGCTGGTAACCACCTCCGTCCGGGAAGGTTTGGTGTGGTTTACCATCACCATCCTGTAGGGATACTCCTTTTGCCCCGATTTTCTGTAGTCTGAAAAAGCAGCCGTCTTGATATTGGCCTCATTCTCATAATATTCGATTCTCAGATAGTGATAATCCTCGTGGGTTATAAAGGCTACCAGCTTTTCATAGACGCCTTCCGTTCCGGCTTTCGGATGAAAGCTGATTTCATAGCACTTTTTCCCATCCACCACTGCGTTGCTGTTTTCCATCCTCACATTGTATTTAGCCGAGATCCCCTGGCTGCTTTCGCCCAT
>JAGLQP010000305.1 GCA_023136785.1 Spirochaetales bacterium | reverse complement strand
CCGGGAGGAATATTTATCGACCTCCTCTTTGATCCGGTTGATCGTCTGCAAAACAAAAGAGAAACCCTGATCTTCTGGTAGTGTTCCCGGAACATAGGCGGCAAACACCTGAAGCCCGACATTCCCTTCTTGCAGATACGGGAGGCTGACGTGCAGGGAGGTATCTTCGAGAGATCTCCCTGCCTGCCAGAGGAGGGCCGTGTCACAGTGAAGATCGCAGATACGGAGCATCTGGTCTATCTGAGCGCCTCCTCCATCCCGTCGAGAAAGCGCTTGGTCTCGGCCAGGACCAGACCGGGATCTTCGGGTACATGAAAGATCTCCAGGGAAATCCAACCCCGATAATCCTTCTCCGCCAGCTTCTCGAAGGCAGGAAAGAAATCCGAGCTCCCCGTACCGGGGTAGCTGCCGTTGACCTCGTTTAGATGGACATGACGGAAAATCGGGAAGTGATCTTCGATCAACTCGTCCCATCCCTTGGTCTCATCGGTACAGTTGTGAAAGTCGAATATACCCTGAATCGCCGGATGCCCGATCCTCCTGATCGAACTTTCGGCTTCGGAAATGGTGTTGACCACATCGGTGGTGCTGCTGGATAGAGATTCCAGCAGGATAGTGCAGTTCCTCTGGGCGGTGAAATCGGCCAGAGACCGCAGGCCTTCTTCCAGGTAGGCCGTAGCCTGCTGCCTGCTGATACCGACGCTGTGGCGCTGTTTCGGAGACCCCAGCACCAGAACGCCTCCCCCCAGCTGTCCTGCCAGGTCCACCAGCGCCCTGAGATGATCCCAGGATTGACGACGAATCGTCTCATCCGGTGTGGTGATATGCAGCCCCTCGGGTTTGAGAAAAAGCCAATGCAGCCCGGTAAACTCCAGCTCGTGGTCTGCCAGCACACGACGTATCTCGCTGATCTGATCCGGTCTGAACTGCCCGGGCTCGTCAAACAGAGTAAACGGAGCAATCTCTATACCGTGAAAGCCGTGCTTTTGAAGCAGGGAACAGGAATCCTGAAAAGCCATGTCTCCAAACAGCTCGTTGCAAATCGCGTATTTCTTCATTACTTCTCCCCGTACATCCTGTCTGTGATCATCCAGATCAAGCCCGGACTGGTCAAGGGCAGAGGAGCGGTACCCTTGACCGAATTGCCGTCTGATTTATACTGAAATTCGATCGTGTAACTATGATGACGTTTATTAGAATCTGGTTTCAGGGGTTGTACAACCCGTCGCGGGCCTTCAAGAGGCTTCAGCCCAAGCCGGCTCCCTCCTGGGGATTGTGGGCTATTCTCGTTCGATTCGTAATTACTTCTCTGACTTCGATTTTGGCTCTTCGTCTTCTAAACAAGACTCCCTTCTATCCTTCCTACTTCACCTTTCTGGCTACCGATCAATACTACACGGCGGAAATTTTCTTTCTCCCCGTTTTCGGCCTTGCCGGTTGGCTGCTGTCCAGCGCTCTGGTTCATCTCATCCTGCGGGGCCTGGGGAAGGAGAGCGACTTCGACTGGATTCTGAACGTCGTGGGCATCGGACTGCTGATTCCGATGCCGGTGACCTGGCTGGTCGATTGGACCACGATCGCCCTGGACGTTTATGGCCGCGGGATGACTCCTCTGATCCACGCTCTCATCTCAGTCTGGGAGATCGCACTGATCGCCGTGGGATTCGCAAAGATGGAAGAGGCACGGCCCTGGATCTATGTTCTTCTCGCGGTCCTGGTAAAGGTAGGAGTCTATATACCTCTGGCTGCTGTTTTTATTCGCTGATTTAGATCCCTTGAATCTACAGAAAAACAGAATACAGGCCTCGTTATGAAGATCGTCGATCGTCTTCAAAAACACCCCGCCCTGTCGCACCTTCCCGTTGCCGGGATAATCGTCTTCGCCTATTTCATCTACCGCTTGATCTGATGTAGAGCTCAGAATCTTCGGCATCGCCACGCGAATGAAATCGAAGACCTATTCAGATCAGCCTGTGCAGCTGTTCGACCTGGCTGTCGAGCTCTGCATCGGAAAAACAGTAGCGCAGATCCTGAAAGCGGCTGCGTAGTCGAATGACCTCATCCTGTACAGATTTTCCGTCTACAAGCACGTCCCGGATCAACTCCGCCAGGGTTCGAAAATTCTCCGGCTCCATGCCGAAACGGGTCATCTCCGATACCCCCATACGCAGGGCTCCGGATGCGGTGAAGCCCTCCTCCCTCGGCGAAGCCTGGAAGTTTACGATGATGTTGTTCTCCTCCAGCCGGCGGGCCGCCTCCACACCCTGACAGTAGCCGATCTCTACAACCACCTGGTGAGTTTCGGTATGTCCCACTTGAGAATCTCCGGCAACCCTCAGACCCGCATCCTTCAGAGCCCGGGCAAAACTCTTGGCATTGCCGATCACCGCCTTCTGATAATCCTCTTTGAAGGCGTTCATCTCATAGGCCGCCATGAGCAGACCGAGCAGCGTGCCTAGATGATGGTTGCTCACACTGCCGGGGAATGTGCGCCGTTGGATCGTCTCCCACAACTCATAGCGTGGGTCTTCCTCCGCCCAATTCACAGCCAGGATTCCCCGCTGGGTACCGAAGAAGGTCTTGTGGGTCGATCCGGTAACGATATCGGCGCCTTCAACGAAGGGCTCCTGGAAATGGGGGCCCACCAAACCGAGCACGTGAGCCATGTCATACATGATCACCGTGTCGAGGGACAGCTGTTCCACGATCCTACGGATCTCCTGGACCGGTTCCCGGTACAGAATCATGCTCTTGCCCAGGACGATCAGCTCGGGTCGGTGTTGTTCCAGGAGCCCATGCAGCTGGGCCGTATCTATCCTGTACGGATCGGCCTCACAGACGGGAAAGTTGATGACCGCTGGGGCTTCCCTGGCCGGATCCCGGGCCACAAAATCCCTTAGCGCCCCCATGGGCTGGGCACTGAGATGACCGCCCTTGATGATGTGGTTGTTCATTATCGAACGGATCCGCCGAGGTTCGCTCTTGCGATCGTCCCGATTCAGGTAGTCCACCATGGCACTGAACAGGGCCATATTGGCCATCTGGCCGCTTACCACCCGGGTTTCGACTTCTCGACAGCCCAAGTAGCTTCTCAGCTCCTCGACCAGGGACCGCTCTACCTCGTCGATGAAGCCGGTGCCCTGATAGTAAAACACCTCGGCGTCTTTGAATGCCTTGATCTTTCTGTGCTCACCGTAGCGGAAGGAAGGATCCATGATCGAAAGCAGCCTGGACAGGAGTGAATGGGTCATTTCCGAAGGGATCAGATTGATGCACCGCTGCTGCCGCCACTGAGTATTGTCGATGCATCTGCGCAGCAGTTGTCGT
>JAGLQP010000304.1 GCA_023136785.1 Spirochaetales bacterium | reverse complement strand
CTGTACCGAGTCGGCGGCATAGCTTTGCGCTTTTCCGATTATTCCGAAGCTCTCACCGCTTTTGCGAGGATTCTGATCGAATTTCCGAACTCCCAGTATGCCGGCGAGGCTGTGTTTTTCGTTGGGGAGTGCAATTTTTTTCTCGGCCGCTACGCAGAGGCTGAGCGAAGCTATCGGACCGTTCTTGCCGCCGAACCGCCGCCTGAACAGCAGGAGACCGGTCTGTACCGTTTGGCGATCATTCTTGCCGAACAGGGACGGGGTGTCGAGGCTCTGGAGTTCTGTGATGAGTTGGAACTCCGTTTTCCCCGCGGTCAATACATCGATCTCCTCATCCGATTGAAGGCGGATATGCTGTTCGACCTCGAGCGTTACGATCAGGCCTTCGCAGCCTACTCGGAGGCTCTGGCCGCGACTACCGGTACGGAGGAGCGGCAGGTGATCTACCACAACATGGGACTGTCCGCATTCCTGAACGGCAATATTCGAAGATCCATCGAACCTCTCGAGAAGGCTCTGCAGGGGCGGAGTGAGATCTCCGAGCAGAGCCTGTTCCGTTTGGCAGCTGCGCTGACCGAGCTGGGATCGAAGGAGCAGGCGGTTCTCCGTTATGAAGAGTTTCGGAAGCGCTTCCCGGCTTCTCAAGCGCGGGAGGAAGCCACCAGAATGCTTGCCTCCCTCTACCAGGACGGTGGAGATCTGGAACAGGCGGAAGGGATGTACACCGAGCTGATTACCCGTTATCCCGACTCTCCCTATCAGGACGAGTACCTTTTCAAGCGGGGCAGTTCTCATCTTCAGAGGGACGCATCGGCTGCCGCCCTCAGCGATTTCTTCTCCTTGACGCAGATGTGGCCGAACTCTCCCTATATTGCCGAAAGCCGGTACAACATCGGCTACATCTATTCCCGGAGGGGAGAATACAAACGGGCTTTGCCTTTTTTCGAGCAAGCCCTGAAGGCTAACCCATTGTCGGAGCTGGCCGGACGCTCGATTCTCGCCGCGGGGGTGTGCGCCTTCAACGCCGGTGAGTATTCCCGGGCTATCCAGTGGTTCGGCAAGAATACCGCCTCCGGAGCTGCCTGGGCAGGGGAGAGTTGGTTCTACCTGGGTAGAACCCACTACAAGCTGGAACAGCTGGAAGACGCTGCGGGCAGCTTCGCTCGGGCGGCGGAACTTCTCGAGGGTACCTCCCAGGGCGAGGAGGCGCTTTTTTGGAAGGGACTCTGTCAATTCAGGCTCGATCGGCTCATCCCTGCAAAAGAAACCTTCCTCATGCTAACCGCCTTGTATCCGGGGGGGCGGCGAGTCGCAGAGAGCTACTACCGCGCCGGGATCTGCGCATCCCAGTTGGACAGCTACCCGGAGAGTATCGATTACTACGACAAAGCGCTTCAAGCGGTGGGATCCCTGGGTGCGGAGTACCGGGACAGCCTGAATCAGGAAATCCTCTACCAAAAGGGTTTCGCACTTCTTCAGTCGGGAGAGCGGGATCGATCGGTTGCGACCTACGAAACCTTGAGCCGGGAATACCCGAACAGCACTCTGGCCTCGGAAGCCTTCTTCAAAATAGCCGAAGAAGATTTTCGTGTCGGCAACTACAGAAACGCCGAGCGGGGGTTCTTGCAGGTAAGGAAGAGATTCCCGGCAAGTCCCGCCGCCGGATCAGCCCTGTATTGGGCGGGGGTGAGCGCCGCCCGGGATGGGATGAGGGTGAGCGCTTTGGAATACCTGATCGGCTTCCTCGAAGAGAATCCGGGCGGCGACGAGTCAGCAGCCGGGGGTCTGACCGATGTGGCGATCCAGGAGATCCGTACGGTACTGTCAGGCATCAGCAGTGCCGGGACAACAGGTCAGTCTTCGCGCAGCGAACAGATAATCTTCGAAGATTTTTACAGGCGGGTCGATCGCAGCCCTTCCCTCAGGAAAGGTTTCAAGGACCTGGTGCGCTTCGAATACGCCCGTTTTATTTTCCCCGGCAGGCCTGAAGGGGCGATGGCCATCCTCCAGACCTTGAGAACCTCAAGTCTTGCGGAGCCGCTGCGTAGCGAGGTGAACTATCTGATCGGGGAGTACTACAGAATCAATGGCGAGCTGGACCGGGCTTACGATATCTTTACAGGGATCATCGCCGCCAGTTCGGAACAACCCGGCGCCGCATCACAGCTCGCTATTGCTCGAGTGCTCGAAGACCGGGAACAAAAGCAGGAAGCGGCAGAGGAGTACCTGAAGGTGCATTTTCTCTATCCCGACCAGCAGGATCTCGCCGCTGAGGGTTTGTACGGCGCAGGCAGACTGTACTGGGATCTGGGCCTAAGAGACAGAGCGGAGCAGCTTTTCGAGATACTGGCTGCGGAATACCCGGACAGTCCCTGGCTCGAGAAGCTCCCGGAGCGATAGGGGGAAGTGAGATTTCTGAAGTCATGGACAAATTTGTCGAGTTTATGGACACGACTCTTCGGGACGGGAACAAGCTTCCCTTCGTGGTTCTGGACAGGCACGATCGTTTGGTAATAGCCCGGCAGCTGGCTACCCTGGGGGTTGATATTATCGACGCGGGTTATCCCGCCGCCTCGGGGGAGGAAAAAGAGAGTGTAGAGGCCATTGCCGAAGAGGTCCGGGGGCCTCGAATCTCCGCGCTCTCCCGAGCGGTGCCTGAGGATGTACGCGAAGTCTGTGAACTGCTGTCCAGAAGCGACAAGCCCTTGCTGCATGTTTTTCTTCCCGCCTCTCCCCATTTCCTTAAGGCAGTGCTCAAGCTGAAAACCGATCAGGTCTTGAATCTCATAGGCCGTTGCCTGGAGGCAGGCTCGGAGCTTCCGGTTCAGTTCTCTTTAGGAGAGATCGCCGAGGCGGAGCCGGGATTTCTTATTGAGGCGGCCGCAAGTATAGTCGAGGGGGGTGCGGAGGTCCTCAATTTGGCCGATACCAACGGCAGCATGCACCCAAGTGCCGCTGCCGACCTGGTGCGCAGGATTCTCGGGAGCGTAGCGCGCCCCGGGCAGGAGCCGGGTGTGCGGATCGGCGTTCACTTTCACAATGACCTTGGTCTGGCCACGGCCAACTCTCTGGCTTGCCTGGAAGCGGGAGCGCGCCACGTCGAGTGCACGATAGGGGGCATCGGGGATCGGGGCGGTGCCACGGCGCTGGAGGAGATCGTGTTCGCTCTGGAAGCCTTCCGCGAGCGGTTGAATCTAACCCATCGTATACGGCTGGATCAGCTCTGGCGCACGTCAACCCTCCTCTCCAGGCTGACCGGCATTCCTCTCCATCCCAACAAGCCGATCCTGGGAAGATGTGCGTTCCGGGAAACCCGGGCTGGGGGCAGCACGGATGTCAG
>JAGLQP010000303.1 GCA_023136785.1 Spirochaetales bacterium | reverse complement strand
CCGGCCAGGGGTGCCCGGCCAGGGGGCGTGGGGTCGGCGGTTCAAATCCGCCCAGCCCGATTGTAACTGCTTGTCGCACAACAATAAAAATTTCACCCAGGAATAACCTCTTCAGGGCTGAGACTTCTTTCTGAGATCTTTTGGTGGGTAGAAGCTGATCAGCTCAGCTGTTTCTGGGCAACGTCGATAAAGGCCAGCATATTTTCCAGAGGAACGTCCCCCTCCACATCGTGGGCCGGGGAGAGGATGTAGTTTCCCTCGCCTCCGGCTTGAAGGAGCATTTCGGTTTCCTGACGCACGCGTTGTGGCGTTCCATAGGGCAAGGTTTTCTGGGTCGATAGTCCGCCATGAAAGCTCAAAGTGCCCCGGTACTGTCCCATCAGTGCTCCGACATTCATCACTTCGGGCTGAAAAGGATTGAAGCAGTCGAGACCAATTCCGATCAGATCGTCAAACAACTCATCCACATCTCCGCAGGAGTGGATCATAACGTATTTGCCTTCCTTTTTTGCTGTGCTGTACATACGTTTTAAAACCGGATAGATGAACTCATGCCACAAAACCGGCCCCATCTGCAGCCCCCGTTGCTGCCCCCAGTCATCTCCCAGGTAGACCGCATCGATATCGTAGCCCATGGCTTTGACCATCTGGGCGATATTGTAGTCGGCGATGGTGTTCAGCAATTCTCGAACGAACTTCGGATGGTCGTAGAAATCCATCATCATGTTTTCAAACCCCCGCAGGGTCCAGGCCCGTTCCCACAATGAAAATCCGATCTCAAATACCCGAAAGCAATCTCCGTAGTGTTCGATTTTTATGGGAATATCTTCAAAGAAGCGCTGATCCAGCGGATCTGGAAAGCTGTAGCCGCTTAATGTCGGTTTTGAAAGCAGGCATCCCTCCACGTTGCCGATATCCTTATCGATGCTGCGATCCCAGGTCACGCCGAACACGTCCTGAAAACGGTCCGGAGCGATCTCTTGGAAGAAACCGATGTCGCTGCCGAGTCGCAGCAGATGGTTGTTCAGAACCAGCTCCAGATCAGCGTCCACGCCATAATGGGCGAACAGTTTTTCTTTGGCCTCTTCAGTAAATCCGAAGGACCAGGGCACGTAGGGCGGTTGCTGATGATTCAAAACGGTTCTGACGACTTCCCGTTTAGTCATAGGTCTGCTTTACCGTTTGTAAAACTCGTTGATAAGGCCTGCGAAGTGGTTCAGGGTTGCAGCCGCATCGGCGTCCCCAATGAGAATCTCCCGGGCAGCCCGAGCGCAGAGAATGATGGAGAGCATGAACGAGGGATGGTGGGCCGCCGGAATAGCGAAGGCGGTTTCCATTTGCTGTTTCAGTACCTGGCCGAAAGTATTGTTGTACACTGGATTGGTTTGCAACTCGTCCAGCCTGACCGGAAGCATGCCTGTTTCCAGATAGTAGCGCTGGCATACCTCTTTATTCTGGGTTAAATATTTTATTAGCTCCACAGCCAGCTTCTTATTCTTGCATTGACGAAAAACCGACAGGGTATGATTCCATAGAACAGAAGATGAGCCGTCATTCGGCGTTTTGGGCAATGTTCTGAAGCCGATGTTATCGATATCCTGATGGTATTCTCTGTTCAGAGTAGGCACAATATTCCGCAGCCAGGGTCCCTCCTGACAGAAGGCGATACGGTTTTGAGCGAAGAGCCGGCGGTTCGCGATATACCCTCTGGAGATATCGATATGACCCTTTTTGATAAACGATTTGAGCCAGTTAAAGGCTCTGATGTTTTCCTCGGAATTGAAAATCATCTCCCCTTGAGGATTGATTACACCCCCGTGAAAGGAATGCAGGTAGTTGTATAGAGTGTAGAGAAAGAACTGTTCATCATCCAACACTGGGAGTGCATAAGGTACGATCTCTCCATGGGAGCCCTCATGGATCTTGGCGAACAGTTCCACCAGTTCGTCATAATAGTCCTCGCTGCAGTCTTCTGACCCGGTGTATTCGGCCAGAATACGTTTATTGTAGAAAAGGATATTGGGGGCGTTGATCCAATTGAATCCATATACATGGCCCTGATAAGAAACTGCATCAAGGGTCTGGGGAAAGATGTTGTTGGTGATTTCCGTTCCGCAAACTTCATCCAGAGGGTGCAGAGCGCCTTGATGGGCAAAGATGGGGATCCATAAATAGATCAGGGCGGCGATGTCCGGGGCTTTGCCGCCGGTGGCCATCAGCATCAGCTGATGCTCTGTCTGCAGGTAGGGAATGCCCAGATTCTCAATTTCCACACCTGGTACTTCTTGCTGATACTCCTCGATCAGAGCGTTGATGCTGCCGGCTGAATACTCCTCCAGTGTGAGCCAGTTAGTGAATACCAATGTATTGGTTTTGGGCTGAATGTAAGTGCCCTTTCCCGGTATTCTCTCCAAATATCCCTCGTTGACCAGATCCAGCACCGCGGTCCGCACCGTAGCCCGGCTGATGCCAAACTGTTTGCTGATTTCTACTTCCGGAGGGATGCGGTCGGCACCAACGGGGCGTTTCTCGATATAATCCAGCAGGTAGTCTTTAACCTGTTTGTAGAGGGGGACTCTGGAATCCTTATCGATTGGATCGGTCATTACAGATCGCAGTAATTGGTTTTCCTGATGGTATCGACCATGGCCCAAAAATTCTCCAACGGTGTATCCAGCTGTACGTGATGGGTCGGTCCGATAATCAAACCGCCGTTGCTGCCCACGGTTTTAAGCCGTGTAACCACCTCCTGACGCACCTCCTCCGGAGAGCCGAAAGGCAGTGTGTTTTGTTCATCAATGGTCCCCCAGAAGCACAGATGCTCCCCGAACTGTTTTTTAATCATCGCTGGATCCATACAGGCCGGTTGGATGGGATTGAGAACATCCAGGCCGATCTCTATCAGATCGGGGATGATGGGGATAATATTGCCATCTGAATGGTAGGCGACCTTAAGCTCGGGGTTGATTTTTTTGAGCTCGGATATCAAGCGGACCATTCGGGGTTTGAAATAGGTACGCCACATTTCCGGGGAGATGACCATGGCCTGCTGTCCCCCCATATCATCGCCGATCCAGATCATGTCCACGCCCATTTCAGTCAATTTCTTGGCGGCCGTGCGGTGGTAGTGGTCAGGGATATCGAGGATACGATTGGTCAGCTCCGGGTTCAGAACAAAATCCATCATCATCCTGTCCATACCCCGGAGTGCCCAGGCGGTTTCAAAAATGGTGGTTACCGTGACTCCAACGATCCAATACTCTTTGTTGTACAGATCGAGCGCTGCTTGAGCTTCTGTGTACAGTTCCGGACGTTGTGGATCCGGTGGTCGGTAGCTGTCAATCGCA
>JAGLQP010000302.1 GCA_023136785.1 Spirochaetales bacterium | reverse complement strand
TCACCTTCACCGCCTCCAACCAGTTCGTCCCCGCCGTCTTTATATGAAAACGCCCCTGGGTGAGCTTGCCGACCAGGGGAAAGGCGGAGAATTTGTCGCTGCCCGAATGGACCGAGATGCGGTAGCCGAACTTCCTGGCCAGAGCGGCGTGGGTGGCAAAGGTGCGCTCGAACTCCTTCAGATCTCCTATGTAGTCGATGCCCTTTTGAAACTCACCGACGAAGCGCGGTGCCAGGGAAGCGATCGTCATCCCCATTTCTTTGGCTTCCAGGGCAACGAAGAGGTGAGCTTCCGGAGTGGTGGGAGTTTCCGTCTCGTCAACCGAGAGCTCGAAATCGAAGGCCCCCTCCCCTTTTGCCTCCACCCCGGCACGGTACAGGCGCTGGGCATGTTCTACAGCCTGGCCGTAGATCAGGGCGGTTCGGGCCAGGACCTCCCGGGAGAACCGGATCCTTTCCCCGGTATCGAGGTCGACCTGCAGTGACAGGTAGGCGTCTTCAATCCGGCGGCGATAGCTCTCCTCCAGCGCCTCGTAGGCGGTGAGTATCTGGGCGTCACTCCCGGCGGCGTATTCCTTCCTGATATAATCGGAGACATCGGCGGTGATCATGGTAAAACCAACGCCAAGGGCGGTCCGCACCCAATCTTCACTCTTGAGGTGATCCCCGTCCGCCCCCCACGGTCGCTCATATCCCTCCTGAAACACAGCCCAGGTCGAGGCGTCCAGCACCTGCTCGTAGTCCCTGCCGGTCAGATCCAGCTCCCGCACCGACTGCTGGGCCAGAACCGGACAGGCCTGATACCTGGTCATCACTCGGAGGTGCCCGGGGCCGGCCATCCCGAGACGGTCCCCAACCCCAAAGGTGACCGCCTGGTCGCAGAGGGGAGACGGCGCAGTAAAAGGCAGAGCTTGGCGCAGGGCCACAGCATTGGCATGGCTCAAGGAACCGATCAGGGCTTTTCCGTGAACCCCACCGGTACCGGTGGTAATGTCCACGCTCTGCCCCTCGAATCCCTTCAGACCTTCAGGGGATCCGAAGATCCCCAGGGCTCGGTCCCAAGCGAAGGTCGGTTCGTCGTGAGACGCCCCCGGTACCTTCAGCAGGGCGAGCACGACGCCGTTTTTTTGTTTCAGGGAGCTGGGATACAGAAGAGCATCCGCCCTCCCGTCTGCGGCAACGTCGGTATCAAATCCCTGTTCGCCAATCAGCTCCGCTTCCCGGGCTTCAGCGATCCACTGTTCGATAGTCCGTTTGTCGATGCTCACTTACTCCTCCCCTCTTATCCGGTGCAACACTTCCCCGGCATGATCCACGAAAAGAATTCCCTCATCTTCCCGATTCTGGTAGTCCTCGACCCGAATGGAGGCCGGGTCCATATAACCGAGATCGAGCTGCCGGCACATCTTTTCGGGAATACCCGTGGCTAATATAACTTGTATGCGGGGTTTCTCCACTCCGTTCTCGAAGGTACCCAGACCCTTCACATGGCCGGAATGAGCAAGGACCCCTCGGGGTACGTCTTTGAACCGATCCATCTGCTTGAGGAAGTAATCAGCCACGTGATAGCCGACTTTCTCCAGATACGCTCCCCAGGTGGAGGAGACCTCTTTCAGATGGGGCGCGTAGATGATAAGCTTGCCCCCTTCGGCTACCACCGGTTCGAGTTTGTACATCACCTTGCCGCCGACCCACAACTCATCATACATCTCCGGGGCTCTGCCGATCACGGTGTGGTACGGCCCGTCTTTGTACCGGATGTGCATTTTCGTGGACAGGTCCGCTGCGCGGGACCAGGCTTCTTCCGCGGTTCCCACGTACAGACCCGCCAGGCTGCCGGAAACCTCGGCCTGGTCGGCACCGTGGCCCACGACCATGCAGATGCAGTGTCGGGGTACCGACACCATTTCAGCGGCCCGATTGACCACTTCACGGACAGGGGTGTTCTTCCTGCCGATGGTCTTCCAGCAGCTGATCACAGCCCCGAGCCAGTGAAAGAAGTGCAGGGAATCCCCCCCGGAGATGCCCGGAAAGAGGTACTTGTTGCCCCCGGAAATCCCAACGACCTCGTGGGGGAAAACCGGGCCTAGGATGAGAATAAGATCGTAGTCAAAAACCGCCCGGTTGATATCCACATCCACCGCTTCCCTGAATAATCCTCCGCTTATCTTCTCGATCTCCTCCTCGGAGATCGTTCCGATCTTGGTCAAGGTATCCGGCAAGTCCCAGCGGTGATTGAGAAACAGGTTGTCGGCAAACTCCTCAGCCTTCCGCTGCGGGCTGATCCCGTACAACTCGAGGATCTGCTCATCGTCGAGGGGATGATGCGATCCCAGGGCAACCATAAAGTCGAGCCTCTTGGCCCTGCTGCCTATGACCTCTTTGACGGCGGTGATCAACCGGGGCAAAGGACAGGTACGGGTGGCATCCGGGGTAAGTACCAGCACCTTCTTGCCCGCCACCAGTTCGGAGGGTGTACCCTCCGCTATTATAGCCTTGGCTTCCTCGAGGCCGATATCCAAATCCGGATTTCCTCTTCCCTCCACCATGAGCTCACTCCTCTCTATCTCTTTTTCCACGGAGGCGTGTCCGGGAGAAGCTCGTTGAACTCCTCGATCAGCTTGTCCTCGTAGTCTCCGGCGTAACTGCCGCTGAAGAAGCGATCCATAGCTTCGTTGAGCAGGCGGTCCCAGGATTCCTCCTCGCTCCCGGGCTTGATGGGATAAAACTGGGCTCCTACCGCTTTGGCTGCTTTCATATCTCCAGGGGCATCCCCGATCATCAACATCTTCTCCGTTGGATACTTGCCCCCCGCCGCCAAGCCAAGATGCTCCTTCTTCTTTCCCAACTCCTGACCGGCAATAATGCGAACGTATTTGGCGATATCGTGTTCAAACCACTCCCGCTGCAGAGCTTCGCCGGGCGTGCCGGAAACGACGATGACATCCGCCTTTTCCACCATTTTCTCAAGAGCCTGTCGCACTTCCGGAAACGGCGGCACATCAACCACGGTATCGGCGATTGTGACATTGACCGCTTCGGACCACTTGAGGGTCTGAATCAGATCCGGATCAGGATTGCTTTCGATCTCTTGCTTCAGCGTTGGATTCCCGAGAGAGGGAGCACTGGCAACCCACTTGCGTAGTGCGGGTACCTCGGGGATCTTGACGCTGCTCTTCTGTACCTCCGGGCGGTTTTTGAGCAGATCGAAAACCCGCAGCAGCGCGGGAAAACGGTTTTCTCCCCGCCACTGGGAGTAGAGGTTGACGAACTCCGCCGCCTCGCGGGCGTACTTGGAGATCGACTGCAGCTTCCAGTGCTTGACGATGTTGGGGATGAAGCACTCCTTGTGCTT
>JAGLQP010000301.1 GCA_023136785.1 Spirochaetales bacterium | reverse complement strand
TCGTAGGCGAGTCGGGATGCGGCAAAAGTGTCACCGCACTGTCAATTATGAGGTTAATTGCTGACCCGCCAGGCAAGATCGTCGGTGGAAAGATTCTGTTCGAAGGACAAAACCTACTAGATTTGGGTGAGAAGCAGATGAGGGATATCCGGGGCAAGAAAATATCGATGATTTTTCAGGAGCCCATGACCTCTCTCGACCCGGTGTTTACGATCGGGCATGAGATTATAGAAACACTTCAGATTCATCAGGATCTTGACAAGAGAGAAGCTCGGCGTCAGACAATCGATATCTTAACGACTGTTGGTATTCCTGATGCAGACAAGAGGGTGGACAGCTACCCTCATGAGCTCTCCGGAGGAATGCGCCAGAGAGCCATGATTGCCATGGCCTTGGCCTGCAATCCTGTTTTGCTCATCGCTGATGAGCCTACCACAGCGCTGGATGTAACGATCCAGGCTCAGATACTCAGGTTGATCAACGAATTAAAGGACAAGTTCGACACTTCGGTCTTACTGATTACTCATGATCTCGGGGTAATAGCCGAAATGGCGGAGCATGTTGCCGTGATGTACTGCGGCCACATCATTGAATACGCTGACGTACACACCCTATTCGAAAACCCCCTCCATCCCTACACAAAAAGTCTTTACAGATCAATACCCAGGTTGGATGTTGAAGCGAAACGGCTTGATGCGATCAGCGGAATGGTGCCGAATCTGATCGATCTACCGCCTGGATGTCCCTACCAGAATCGTTGCGAGTACTGCTTCGATACCTGCCCGGGGGATATGCCTGCCTTGCTTCCGGTTGCAGATCAACACCTGGTGAAATGTCATTTATGCCGAGGAAATTGAGCCGTGGGAAAATTGATCGAGGTTAAGAATCTGAAGAAGTGGTTTTGGGCCGGAAGTGCTTTCGGTGGACGAAAACAAGCTGTTCGTGCCGTGGATGATGTCAGTTTTTCTATAGCGCGTAGGGAAATACTTGGTTTGGTGGGAGAATCGGGCTGTGGAAAGACTACCTGTGGAAAAGTGATCTTGAGAATTCACGAGCCAACATCAGGCAAGATTTTCTATGACTCTGAAGATATTACCCACATTAAGCGCAAAGATCTTATCCGACTAAAAGAAAAGATGATGATCATCTACCAGGATCCTTTCGGTTCCCTCGACCCAAGAATGACTATCGGTAGAGCAATCGCTGAGCCGATGGAGGTTCACAAGACGCTTGCGAAGGGTGAACGACGGCAAAAAGTGATGGATTTGATGGAAAAGGTGGGATTATCCTCGGACCAGATAAACCGCTACCCTCACGAGTTCAGCGGCGGTCAGCGCCAACGGATCGGTATAGCCAGAGCGTTGGCTACCGATCCTGAGTTTGTTGTGGCCGACGAGTCCGTATCCGCTCTGGATGTTTCGATCCAGGCCCAGATCATAAATCTCCTTAAAGATCTGCAGGAAGAGTTTGGTCTTACCATGCTGTTTATTGCCCACGACCTGAGCGTGATCAAACACGTCTGTGACAGAGTGGCGGTCATGTATCTTGGCAAGATCGTTGAAACCGCACCTAAAAAGGTGCTGTTCTCTGATCCCAAGCATCCCTATACAGAAGCGCTGCTTTCTGCGATTCCAATTCCGGATCCGAAAAAGAGGAAGAGAGGGCAGATTCTCATGGGTGATGTTCCGAGTCCAATCAATCCGCCGCCCGGCTGTCGATTCCACACACGCTGTCCTCACGTGATGTCAATCTGCAAGGAAGCGGAGCCCGATATGATTGGATTAAACGATTCCCGCCAGGTCGCTTGTTATTTGTATGACAAGTAAAAAGGTTAGCTCTTTACAACCTTGCCGCTGCGAAGGCAGCGGGTGCAGACCTTGAGGGTGGTGTGGGTTTTGCCCACTACGGCTCGTACCTTGTGCAGGTTCGGCTTCCAGACCCGGCGGGTCTTGTTGTGGGCATGACTGACGTTGTTCCCCGTAACCGTTCGTTTTCCGCAGATATCACACTTGCGTGCCATCGTAAGTTTTCCTTGTATTTATTTTTCGCTGTCAGTTTCCGTGATCAAACAGAGAGCCCAATGTACCAAAATCTATCCGCCGTGTAAAGCCCGATGGTCAGATACCCTTGAACTGTTCCATGGTTTACTCCTCCATGGAAAAAGAGAGAATTTCTTCGCAGTCATGGCAGGAGGCGATGATCTCCAGACCGGGGTAGCCGTTATACTCCACGGGGAATTCCTCGCGGGATTGCAGGAGAACGGGTCTGCTGCGATTTACAAATACGTTCGAGCGTCCCTCGTCCCTGTGTTCGAGAATCCAGGAAACGGACATCGGGTTGATGGATAGGGAGATATTTTCCCTGCCCTGGATCAGGCTGCCGAGACCCTGGGAGAGCCACTCCTTCTCCTGGCTGACATAAGTGCCGGCTCGAGGAGGTTCCGTCCAGGCTTTGGGGTTGGCCGACGGCATCAGAACGATCCGGCAACCCTGCCGGTCGAGACGCTCGACGGCTCTCTCGTGAAATCCGTCTTTGCAGACCAGGATTCCAATGTTTCCCAGATCGGTTTGGTAGGGAGTCAACTCCGTCAATGTCCCACCCTTGACGCCTAGAACCATCTCCTCCCGGGCGAGATTGATCTTGCGGGTCCATCCCAATATCTTTCCCTGGGGGTTGATCAAACAAGAGCTGTTCCAGATCCTGTTTCCCCGCCGTTGCCAGCCCTTGGCTGCCTCCCAATCCAAGTCGGGCAGAAAGATGCTTCCCGGGCACACGAAGGTATCGTAGCGGCGGGCTGCCTCCCGGAAGGGTTCGATCCAAGCGTGGAAGGTATGCACCCAGTCGTTCAAGAAGACGAAAGAAGCACCGCGCCCCGAGAGTAAAGACCTGAGAGCTTTCAAAGGACTTGAGAGGAGTCGCTGTGAGGCCAGAGCGGTTAGGGACCGCGCAATCTTTCCCGCCAACAGTGGAATCCACAATCCGGTTAACTCCGGAAATACAACGAGATGGGGGCGGGGGTGACCTCGCTTTCCCCGAATGCTGATTGTTTCGAAGCACCAGGATACCTTGGCGGCAAAGGTCTCCGCGCTTAGGTAATCCTCCGGATGAAATCCCGACTGCACCACAGCAACGGTAATCTCATATCCCATGACACTTACTCTATCGGCAACCTGGACAGACTGTCAAATTTTGCTATGCTCGGCTTACGCAAACACCGAGGAGGGCTGAAGTACATATGAAGAAACCAAGAGTTGTTATTGTCGGTTGTGGAAACAGAGGTCTGGATGCGTATGGGTCCTGGATCGCCGACCATCCCGAGGAGGTGGATGTGGTCGGTTTAGTGGATCCCCAACCC
>JAGLQP010000300.1 GCA_023136785.1 Spirochaetales bacterium | reverse complement strand
CGATTCTGCCTTTCCGGCGTGATGGAAAGTATAATTCGAATCAGTTAGGCGAGAAAGGCCGACAAGGGTCAGCGATCCGCCTACGGGAGGCGACAAAGATGAGGGGATGGAAGAACCCATATACAAAGAGATTGAAACAACCAGTTACCATTCGACTTGATCGGGATACCGTCTCTTACTTCAAAGACATGTCGAGCAAGACCGGAGTTCCGTACCAACAGCTGATCAACCTCTATCTCAGAGACTGTGCTGTAAATCATAGAGAATTGCAGTTGAATTGGATGGAATAGAGGACTTGTTCCTCGATTGAAGCTCCGTGCCGGGCTGTGGTATAGAAACTGCAGGATTCTCTCTTCCACCTCCTTCAGCCCCATCTGCTGATTCTCGATTGCCTTCGATAGCTTATTGACAACTTCGCCACTCTGCGCCCCGAAAAAAAACCGGTTTCGGCGAACAAACCGTAGATCTGGTGCATGTGCAGGATGTGGCGTATTTTGCCGCTTCTGTTGCGGAGGTCTTGTCGAAAATATCCGGGAGATCCCCACGGTTGAGCAGATATGCCATCCGGTTAGTCCGCCGACAGTATCATTACAGCGTTGACCGAATGAAGGAGGACTTTGGATTCGCTCCGTCTACGGAATTATCGGAAGGGATGCGCCGTTGTATCCTGGAGTATGGCGCGAAAGTGAGTTAGACTCTCATGTAAATCGATGCGAGCTGTACTATCACTGTGTTTGTTCCTCCTTTTGCTTTCGCTGCCTCTGGCCTCGCTGCCTCAGGAGAGCTTCTTCGATATCGATGAACCTCTGTACTACGGATTCGATGCCCTTGAAGCCCGGTTGGAAGCGGTGCGGCAGGATCGCCCGATCCTTGCTCTGCATCTTTCCGGCGGTTCCGCCAGAGCTTTTAGTCATATTGGAGTGCTGAAACGCCTCGAGGAGAGGGGATTTAATCCGGATCTTATCGTAGCCAACTCGATGGGCTCCATAATCGGCCTTCTCTACGCAGCCGGCGTCCCTCTGGCGGTGATGGAAGACATTTTCCGCCATCTCGAGTACTCGGAGCTCTTTACCTTCAAGATCCCCCTAAGGGGAGGATTCATGGACTTGAGGGGTCTTTTGTCCCTTGCTCAGGCACTGGTAGGGAATGTGGACATCGCCGAGCTCCCCATTCCCGTAGTCGTTGTCTGTGAGGATCTGCGCAGCATGAGACAGGTCATCCTCTGTCGGGGAGACCTTCTAACGGTTCTACAGGCGGCTATCGCTCTACCGGTCTGGTTCGATCCCGTTACACTTGACGAGCTGGTGCTTCTTGACGGTGGAATCAACAATCTGGCTCCCTTGGAACCGTTCATGGAGCTTGCAGATGCAACCGTCGTTTCTACGGCTTTCTACAACAGGGAGCTCTCCTCCCTCGATCCCCTAACCGTGTTGAATATGGGGATCAACATTGGAAAGAGCCGGAATGCCGTTGAAGAGATCAAGGAGCATGATCCCTTCCTGATCCGAAATGATGTGGAATCCTACACGTACATGGGCTGGAGCCGGCTGGAGAAGATCATCCGCAGCGGCTACGACTCCTGCGATCGCCGTATTGAGGAGCTCGAGGAATATCTCCACGACCGCGGAATTGATGTTCCCGAAGAGCCCCCGAACACCCTTCAGCTTCTAGAACAGAACGGTGAGATGTATACAGAGCGCTGGAGTGGGATAAAACGCAGGATGGAAGCGGGTCAGCTCCAGCCTCTGCCACGAGGGTTTGGCGCCCTGCAGATCCACCCGATCTTGCTCAGACGGCATCGAGAGAGTAACCGCTTGCTGCAGGAGAATTACCTAGCCATGAGCTATCTCTTCGAAACCGGCTACAGTGGGGTGCGGCTCGGTGCCTTCTCCGACTTCTCAGGGACCTGGGGTGTGTTGCTTGATCTGGACACGGCACTTTGGGGAAGATTCTTTATCGGTTTGAACAATATGATCGTTTCCACTCTGGATGGGTGGGAGTTCAACGACTCCTTCACCTACCACCACCTTCACCTCTCCCTGCCCCTGCTACTTGGCCAGCGCGTTGTGGCCGGACCCTTCCTCGGCACCGAGTTCCGTCTGGCCATTCCCGGAATCGAAGAGGAGCTGTTTCTGTCGGGGGGGATCGATTTCCGCCTAGCGAGCCGGAGAGGCCGGGATTTCATCCAGGAGCGAGTGGCCTATTTCTTCCAACTGCCCGGGATTCACGGGATTTCCAATGAGCTGATGTTCCGCAAGCGCCTGCTTGGGCCGGTGCATGTTTTCTCGAGAGCTCTTCTGAAGACCTCCTGGTATCCTGACGGCGGGCCGGCAATCTCGCTCAGTTACAACGATTTCTTTCGGGGACTCGAGCGCCGCGAGATCCTGGATTCCTTTGCCGTGTTCAACAACGAGCTCGTACTCTCCCCAGACTCCCTCACCTTCGCCCTGTGGGAGACCCTATTGTTGAAAGGATTCGAGCTCTCCGCCTTCTGCGATCTTTATCTGCCCGAGGCTGCAACTCTGTCGCAGAAGATCGAACCTAGTTTCGGAGCGAGCCTGCGGGGACAGGTCGCCCCGATGGGACTGATTCCGCTGACCGCGGTTCTCTCCGCCGGCTACGATCTCGGGGTGCAGAGACCCTTCTTGATCTTTAATCTGGGATCGGTGTATTGATCAGGCTACTGTGATCGCTTTATCCAGATAGATGTCCTGAATCGTGTTGAGCAGTTCAACCCCGTCCTTCATCGGCTTCTGGAAAGCCTTGCGACCCGAGATGAGCCCGGTTCCGCCGGCACGCTTGTTGATCACCGCAGTCCGCGCGGCCTGGGCCAGATCGTTGTCCCCGGAAGCTCCGCCGGAGTTGATCAGCCCGGCTCGTCCCATGTAGCAGTTCACCACCTGATAGCGGGTCAGATCGATTGGGTGGTCGCTGCTCAGCTCGGAATACACCTTCTTGTGCGTTTTTCCGAAGTTGAGCGCTGTATAGCCTCCGTTGCACTCCGGCTGTTTCTGCTTGATGATGTCCGCCTGAATCGTGACCCCGAGGTAGTTCGCCTGACCGCTGAGATCCGCTGACAGGTGGTAGTCCGCTTCCTTGGTCTTGAAGGCGGGGTTCCTCAAGTAGGCCCAGAGCACTGCAAACATGCCCAGACTATGGGCGTACTCAAAAGCCTCGCTGATCTCCTGGATCTGCCGCGTAGCCTCGTCGGAGCCGTAGTAGATCGTGGCGCCCACCGCCACCGCTCCCATCTCGAAGGCCTGATCCACGCTGGCGAAGAAAACCTGGTCGCTCTTGCTCGGGTAGGTGAGAAGCTCGTTGTGGTTGATCTTAACGATGAAGGGGATCCTGTGCGCCCACTTGCG
>JAGLQP010000030.1 GCA_023136785.1 Spirochaetales bacterium | reverse complement strand
TCATCCCGATCGCAATCCCGGCGATAAACAAGCCGAAGATAAGTTCAAAGCAGCCACGGAAGCCTACGAGGTGCTGGCGGACCAGAAAAAGCGGCAGGCCTACGATCAATTCGGTTTTTCCGGATTGGACGGCATGGGTTTCGGAGCCCACGATTTTTCTTCCGTTTTCCACGATTTCGAAGACATCTTCGACGGATTCAACTTCACCGGCTTCTTCGACTCCTTTTTCGGTGGGAGCGGACGGTCTCGATCCCGAAGGGGTTCGGGCCGCAGCTCCGCCCGCCGCGGAGCCGATCTTCGCTACGATCTGGAGATATCCTTCGCGGACGCCGTATTCGGAGAGAAGAGAGAGATCACCTTTACCCGCAGTGAAAGCTGTGGGGAGTGCAAAGGAACCGGCGCAGACAAGGGCAGCGGCAAAAAGATCTGTCCTTCCTGTGGAGGCACGGGGCAGGTTCGGCGCAGCTCTGGTTTCTTTTCGATCGCCACCACCTGTCCCAGCTGCAGCGGCGAGGGTGAAATTATTGAAAAGCCATGTTTGGCATGCGGGGGCAATGGTTTGGTCTCCCGACGACGGACGATCAAGATTACGAGTCCTCCCGGTATCGAAAGCGGTAAACGGATAAACATTCCGGGACAAGGAGACGGCGGTTTGAACGGCGGTCCCCCCGGCGATCTGTACGTCTATATTCGCGTGCTTGACCACGAGTACTTCGAGAGGGACGGCAACGACTTGTACTGCGTGATCCCGTTATCTGTCAGCCAGGCCGCCTTGGGAGCGGAAATTTTCGTGTCAACCTTAGAGAACTCGAGAACGGTCAAGTTGAAAATTCCACCGGGAACGCAGAATGGCAAGATGCTGCGCTTGAAGAATGAGGGCGTCCCCTATCTTCACAGCCCCGACAGGAGGGGCGACATGTATATCAAGATCATCGTGGAGATTCCCACAAAGATATCCGGTAAGGCCCGGTCGCTGCTGAAGGAACTCGGCTCGGTTACCGGAGAGCAATCCAGTCCGAAACCGGTGCGATTGTCAGATCTAAGATAAGCGTGAACTCACTGCTCCTGTGGGTCAGGGCCGCATCGGTGACATTGCTGCTCTTCGAGCTGGTTCTGCTTGCTATCCGTTTTACCCACGCACCGAGCAAGCTCGAGATGTTCTGGTTCAGCTGTACTCTAACCGTTGTAGCTGCGGCGGGGTTTCTGCCTTCCGGCGCCATGACCCTCGGTATATACACTCTGGCTGTCCTGTGGACCGTCGGGATGTATGCCTGCTTCCTCACGGTAGAACGGAAGCCATGGGCATGGCACGCAGCAGTCGGTGTGGCTTTGTTGGTATTCCTCATCGTGCGGGTAATCGGTTTGTCAAGGACATTACCGTTTTACCTGTTGTTTACCTTTCTACTGACCCTGCTTTCTCTTTACCCGCTGATTCTACTTGCCGGTATCTGCCGGGTGAATCATCACCCTCTCCTGTTTCTCTACACGGCGGCCACCGCTTTCCAGTTTGCTGCCCTTGCCTACGATTACCTGGCGATCGGCAGCGGCCTGCCCGTGTTTAGGCTTCGTGTTTTTTCGGGGTTGTTCTACAGTATCGCCTGTGGATTTCTTCTGTCCCAGGAGGCTTATCTCCAGGGTAGGGGCTGGCAGAGTTTGCACATTCGCCTGGGAGTCCAGGAAAAGAGGCTGAGACAGGCCCACTCCCGACTCATCCAGACCGAGAATACCCTATTGCTTCAAGATCGCCTGATCGTTACCGGAATTCTGGCCGCCGGAGCGGCTCATGAGTTCAAAAATACACTGGCTCTGATACAGACCAACGCCGGATTCGCTCTGCGCAGGAGGGATGAACCCTCCATGCACCGGGCGCTACACCTGATCATGGAGCAGACCCAGTCCGGAGGAAAGGCGGTTACCGAGCTTCTCGACCAGCTTCTAAAGCAAGGCCGGGAAAGGGCAGGAACCGTTGCTTTGAAATCGGATCTCGATCTCCTGTTCAAGATGATCAGAACCGGCTGCCGGAGGGAGGGGATCAACTTAAGTGTCGACATTCCGGATCGAATGAGACTGACGGTGCGCCGGGGGGAACTCGAGCAAGTTCTGTTGAACCTGGTTCGCAATGCTATGGACAGCATCACAGAGCAACAGGGGATTTCCGAACGGACGGTGGAGATCCGTTCCTACATCGCGGAGGGGCAGGCCGTGATCGACGTCAGGGACTCAGGCGGCGGGATAGCCGCGGAACTACAGAACCGAGTGTTCGACCTTAGCGTGTCCGGCAAGCAATCCACAGGCCTGGGTCTGTTCTTGGCCAAAACTCTGGTAGAGCGGAACGGGGGAAGCCTAATCTACATTCCCGCAGACCGAGGCAGCTGCTTCCGCATTGTGCTGCCTTGCGCTTAAGCGCCCTTCGCCTTGATTCTTCTGCGTTCAAGAAAGATACTAACCTGAAGAGATCGACTCACCGGCGGGAGGTGATCTGAGGCGATGATGGTTCTGGTCATCAATCCGGGCTCAACTTCGACCAAGCTCGCCCTTTACTCCGAGGCAAGGGAGCTTATCAACGAAAGAATCAGCCACAACACGGCGGAGCTTGCCCGATTTCCCACGATCATCGATCAACTCGAGTTTCGCAAGCAGGTGATCCTCGGCGTGCTGGAACAAAGGCCAGAGTTCGAACCGAAAGGGCTATACGCCGTGATCGGTCGGGGCGGTCTCCTGCACCCACTGACGGGGGGAGTATACCGGGTCAACGAAGCTATGAAGCGTGACTTGGAGACTGCCCGCTACGGGGCCCACGCATCGAATCTCGGCGCCCTGTTGGCCGGCCTGCTGGCCCGGGAGTACTCAGTTGAAGCGTTCATCGCTGACCCCTTGGTTGTGGATGAGATGAGTCCACTCGCCCGTTACTCCGGAGTGCCGGAGATATCTCGCAAATCGATTTTTCACGCCCTCAACCAAAAAGCGACGGCCAGGAAGGCGGCAGTCAAGCTGGGGAAAAGCTACGGCGAATGCAATCTGATCGTTGCCCATCTGGGGGGCGGTACATCCGTGGGCATTCATGAACGGGGGCGTGTCACGGATGTAAACAACGCCCTGGACGGCGACGGGCCGTTTTCTGTGGAACGGGCCGGGGGGCTTCCTTCCGGGGACTGGCTCCGCCACATTCTTACCCATAGTGAGAACCCTCAGAGCCTGCAGAAAAAGCTAACCGGGCAGGGCGGAATTGTAGCCTATCTCGGCACCAATGACGTCCAGCTGATCGAACAGGAGATTCAGGCACATCTCAGTCAAACCGTCGGACATCGGGATGGAGGGAAATATCTCGAGGTGATCCAAGCGATGTGCTACCAGGTGGCCAAAGAGATTTGCTCTCTCGCGGCGGTGGTCGGCGGCCGGATCGATGCGGTTGTGTTGACCGGTGGGTTGGCACGGGGCCGGCGGATCGTAGAGGAGATACAGCGCCGGGTGAGCTTCCTCGGGCCATTTCTCGTCTTTCCCGGCGAGAATGAAATGCAAGCCTTGGCCTTCGCCGCCATCGAGGTGCTGCAGGGACGTGAGACGGTTCAGGAGTATAGCTCCTAGCCCTTTGCTCTTGGGCTCACCCGCTGTAGCTTTCAAGCCGACTCTCCTTGAGTATTTTCAGGAGGGAAAAGGCTTCAGTGAAATATGTAAATTTTTAGCTTCCGTTTGTCGAAGGTAAAGCGTATGAAAAAACTGTTCATTCTCATCCTTGCCCTGTGTGCTGTCGGTGTTTTATCAGCCTCGCCGGGACAGGCAGTGGATTCCAACAGCGACGGTCAGGCCGATCAATGGTTTGAAATCACCGACGGACGTATCGAAAAGGTCAGTATGGATCGGAATTTTGATTCCTTCGTCGACTACACTGTCGAGTACGATCTGCAACACCGCAAGATCTACGAAGAACTGGACTTCAACCACGATCGAATTATGGACGATTTCTACTTTTTCGAGGAGGGGAAGCTGATACGTCAGGAGATTGACTCGAACTTCGACGGTATGATCGACGTGTGGGTATATCTAGACGGGCTGTATATTCACAAGTACGAGATGGACAGCGACTTCGACGGCGTGATCGACGTGATAAAAGACTACGGGCAGTAGCATGGTCATCTGCGGATATCACGCCGTAGAGGAAAGCCTGCGATCGGGGACAAGGGGCGTTCTGCTGATATCCCGAAGCGATCCCCGTGCAGAACCACTTCAAGTTCTAGCTCAGGCGAAGCGGATTGCCAGCAAGAAAGTTACCGTAAAAGAGCTTGACAGGATCTGTGGTCATGACCGACACCAGGGAGTGGTCTTGCTGCCCGAGCCCTCCCGGTCCCCGGAAAAACGGGACCTTCGGGAAGCTCTGAAGACGATTGGCGGATCGAATCCGCTGATCCTGTTGCTCGATGAGCTGAATGACCCCCACAATCTCGGAGCCATCCTGCGATCGGCGGATCAGTTCGCAGTAGATCTGGTAGTAACTACGGTTCGCCGAAGCGTTTCCGAAACCCCCGCCGTGATCAGAGCTTCAGCAGGGGCAAGTCGCTACGTGCCGATCATCGCCGTGCCCAATCTCGTGCAGGCGATCGATCTGTGCAAGAGCCGGGATTACTGGATCTATGGTGCTGATGCGGGCGGTTTGAGCCTGGATAAGCAGACCTTTCAAGGTCCGGTGGCCCTGGTGATGGGCGGAGAACACCGCGGATTAAGGCGTCTGGTGCGGGAACGCTGTGATCTCCTTGTCCGTATTCCCGCGGGGGGACATGTGGATTCCTTCAATGTTTCCGTGGCAGCAGGGATTCTACTCTACGAGGTGCGTCGGCAGCAGGGTTTCCCGGGATTTTCCTAATCCCCTCCTATGTCAGCAGCCATGTTCAGCTGTTTGATCATGGTGAAGTTTTTCATGATTTTTGTGAACAGAAACAGGTTGTTGTATCCGTAGGAAAGACGGGCAAGATATTCTTGAGATTTTCTCCCCGACAGGGACTTGATATTGTTAACCTGAACCGGAGTCTTCAGCTTTGCATCGTTGAGGATCTCCAACAGAATGACACAGAGATTGTAGAAGCAGTTGGCCCCTTCCTCGACCAGTTTTCTGGAATCCTTTTCGATCGCTTCCAGTACCGTGGTGACCATGTTGTGCACCGGCTTGCCCTGGTCCAACAGTTCGATGTATTTAGGCAGCTTCTTCATCGACTGGGTGCCGGAGCCCTGCAGTTCCTCCTCGAACTGAATGATCTTGCCGGCCATACCTTCGCACTGAAAGTAGGTGTTTGTGAACATGTTCTGGAAGATCTTGTTGTCGAATTTCCCCTCAACGATGATACGTTTCAATGCCTCTTTCAGCTCTCTATCAAAATGAGCGCGGATGTAACTTTTCAGGATACGCAGAGGCCGGATCTGGGGGAAACCGTCGAAATCCCGATCCTGAAGAGCCTGGTCGACGTCCTCCCGATACCCTTCGATCTCCTCAGGCTGTCCATTGGGGAACAACTGTTTAAGATCTTCTACCACGGCGAGTTCCCGCAGTTGCCCCTGTATTCTCTCCTTGCTTCGCTGATAGCTAATTTGAAGGCGGTTTTTGAAGGTTTCCAAAAAGGAGCTCTCCTCCTGAACGGATGCGGGAACAAAGTGTGGGTCCTTCTGAATCAAGCGGAGGAGAGATAGAACCGTATCGGTTCGCAGGCTCTCTTGAAGTAGTTTCTGAAGCCGAAGCAGGACTTTCTTCAGCCTATCCTTTGCCTCTTCAGAGCGATCCCGGGACAGCCGCTCCAACAGGAGACCGAGGTTCTTTTCCACGTCCGCAAAAAGATCAAAACCCGCAAGGACGAAGTAGAAATCCAGCAGCTCTTGCAGGATCTCATCCTCGGATACGGATCGGAAAGCTGCCGGGTCGGCGCCCTCCAAAGACTTCATGGCAGGATCAAAGAGGCGCAGCATGGGCAAGAAGTTGTGCTGACTGAGAGCAATCAGCCTATCCAAAACTGTATAGGAATTATCGAAACCGCGGAACTCGCTCGTAGAAAGCCCTCGAAGCAGCTCCTCGAGTTCGTTGCTGCTTTTTAGAAGCTCACTCTCCGGGTCCGATGATTTCAGCACCCTTTCCTTGAGGGAAGCGTAGGAAAAGGAGGAGTATAGGTTCTGATGCTTCTCAGGCAGTCTGGCGGTGACCATATAGTCTCTGTATCTCTGAGCCAACTTGTGATCAGGGTTGCTGACGGTCTTTTCGAACACTTCCCGAAGGGGACGTAGCACCAGAGCCAGGCTCAAGATCGAACTCCCGAAGTTGGGGAGAACCTGCAGGCTCGATCGGCGGTAGTAGAGGGGGCGAACCTTCTTGACCTCGTCGTAGAGGGCTCGCAGGCGCCGTCGTCGCTCCGCCTCCTGAGGATCGCGAATAAAAAGTGCGACAATTATATCTTGTAGATACTCAAAGAAGTTGGCCACTCTTGAGGCTATTATACCCTGAAACAGCTGTTACATAAAACCGTTTGGATTAAAGAAATCTTTCTACCAGATTCTGATAATCTTCAACACTTTCGGCTCGCACCGCCTGCGCGCGAAGTTCCGCTGCCCCGGGTATGCCTTTGCTGTAGTAGCAAAAGTGCTTTCTCATGTCCTTGCAGCCACGTTGCTCTCCCTTAAAGGTGACAGTCAGTCTGAGCTGCTGCAGCGCGGTTTCCAACCTCTCCTTGGGTGTCGGCGGCGGGCTCTGCCGCTTCCCGCTGAGCAGTTCCCACGTGGCTCTGAAGATGAAGGGATTTCCCAGTGCTCCCCGAGCAAACATGACTCCGTCGCAACCGGATGCTCGGAACATGCTCCGGGTGGCTTCTGGAGTGAAAAGGTCCCCCGATCCGATCACCGGTACAGCGCTGTAACTTTTAAGGGTTTTGAGATGAGACATTTGAGCCTGCCCGGAGAAGCCTTGGGTACGGGTTCTGGGGTGCAGGCATAGCATTGCCGCTCCTCCCCGCTGCGCCGCTTCTGCTGTCTGGAGAAAGTTGATACTGTTCTGATCCCAGCCGCTGCGGAGTTTCACCGTTATCGGACGATCCGTCTCCCCACCCATCGCCCGCAGTATGGTCCTGATCCTCTCGGGCTCCCGGAGGAGCGCCGCACCGCAGCCGCTCTTCAGGACTTTCGGCACCGAGCAACCGCAGTTCAGATCGAACAGATCGGGGCGGTGGACTCCCAGCATCCGGACCGCGCTTGCGGCGGATTGGGGGTCCGAAGCGAAGATCTGGACCGCGAAAAGAGTTTCGTTGTCGGCGCGTCGAAGCAACTCGAGGGTTTTCGCATTGTTCCTGATGATCCCCTGTGCCGAGACCATCTCGGTGTAGCAGAGATTGGAGCCCCACTGGGTGCAGATCGACCGAAAAGCGGCGTCGGAGTACCCCGCCAACGGAGCGAGCAGTAGATTCCCCGGTATGGTGAGTCCGGGGAGAGTCAAACTCTTTAGAAACAGTTCCAAGTTGCCTAAAGGCTCTCGTCTAAGCCAGTTAGTCCTCGATCTTGAAGAAAGTAACGCTGTTCTGGTAGAGGATCTCCGAGAGCTCCTCTACCTGCATCTCCCTCATTTCAGCAATGAACGCGGCTGTTTCTTTCAGGTACGAAGGCTTGTTCCTCTTGCCTCTGTAGGCAGCAGGGACCATGAAGGGCGATTCGCTCTCGATCAGCATCCTGTCCAGGGGCATCTGCTTTGCCGTCTCGTGGAGGTTCCGGGCATTCCTGTAGGTGACATTGCCGGCAAAGGAGATATATAGATTGAGCTCGAGGGACCGTTCAGCGTAGGCGAAGTCCTCGGAATAGCAGTGCAGAATTCCGCCCCGATCGGGAAGCCGCTCTTTCAGGATTTCGAGGACATCGCTTCCCGCTTCCCGGTTATGTATGATGACGGGCAGGTCAAGTTTTTGAGCCAGGTCCAGCTGGCGTATAAAGAGCTCGACCTGGGAATCTCGATCTCCAAACTTGTGGTAGTAGTCCAAACCAATCTCACCAACCGCCACCACACGGTCACGTTTGCTGCCCTCGGTGATTTTAGCTTCCCAGTCATCCCCAGGTCGTGAAACCTCGGAAGGAGAGATGCCGATGCTGTGATAGATATGATCTTCTGTTTTAAGATTCTGGTATATCTGGTAGAAATCCCGAAGATTGTTGCAGATACTCACAATGCCGGCAACGTCCTCCTGCTTCGCTTCCTGTACGACCATCAACTGCTCGATCGGATCTTCAGTAATGAGAACAATATGTGCGTGTGAATCGAAGAGTCGCATATCTCTCCACTTTTGCTTAAAAAAATTTAGGATTGTGCGGCGATTAATCCAGGCTCTGAGGATACCATGTACGGCATCAGGTAGTCAATAATGATTCGACAAATAGATTTGACAAAAAAAAAAGCACATGGTAGTGTTTAGACGATTGTACCTATTTATCGTGATATAACCCGTTCACAAAACAGATCAAACCGGTCGATTATAGAGAGGGGAGATTTAGTTGTCACCGGCACATCAATATAAGAAACTAGAGAACGAGATCGTAGACAGCCTGGGTAAGAGACTGCGTGTTTTCTGGCAGGGATTTTTGTCCTTCTTCAAGAGGATCCATCATAAGGGAAAACAGCGCTTTACCGTGATGTTTATCCCTCACTCTGAAAAGAGGATATTCAACTTCCAGATATCCGTTTTTACTCTGATTTTCATCGTTTTTCTACTTTCTGTCCTACTGGTCGGCTTTATCGGCCTGACCACCCATTTCACGACCACCAACGACCAATTCCTGAAAATATCCAACAATCTAAACGTCAGTGAAGCTTCTCTGGAGAGTTTCAAGGACGAGATCGTTGAGCTGCGCAGGGTGGTGAAGGTCTTTAAGGGCCGAATGGAAGGCGTTCTTACCGAAATCGGGACCGAAGGAGCGAAGAACTACCTCGAGCAGGGTGTCGGCGGCGATCTCTCCTCCCTGGTAAGCTTGGAGGATGTGGAGTTCGGCAACCTTCGGGACCTCAGCGATCTCATCAGCTTGCGCACCTATCTGGATAATGCCGTCGAACCCCTCGGAGAAATTCACCAGGTCCTGGAAGCTCAACGAGAGCTTCTCGTGGATATACCGACCCTCTGGCCCCTCAAAGGGGTACACGGGAACGTGACCAACCGATTCGGGCCGGCGAAACATCCCTTCACCGGTGGCTGGTACCTGCACAAAGGAATCGATATCGCTTGGGGTTACGGCGTGCCTATCGTAGCTACGGCAAACGGAAAGATCCAGAAAATCGACAACGACCCCATGGGCCTGGGTTGGTATATCGTGTTGCGGCATAATTACGGATTTCATACCCGTTTCGGCCATCTCGACAGGATCATCGTCCAGAAGGGTCAGGAGGTCCGACGAGGACAGATCGTCGGCTACATGGGCAGTTCCGGGCTCTCCACGGGTCCGCACCTGCACTACGAAGTCTGGATTGGTACCCAGGTTGTCGATCCAGAACAGTTCTTGAGCATCCGCAGTCCACTGATAAAGAAATCTGTCTCCTCCGGTAGATAGGAAACCTTCATGAGTGACGTCCAAATACCCGGTGGACCTTACATTAATTCGATTATAGGTGAGGGAACCCGCTTCAACGGGGAATTCGATCTAAATGGACTGCTGCGTATCGACGGAGATTTCTGTGGTACTGTCCGAACCGAGGGCAAAGTCCTGGTTGGAAAAAACGGCCGGGCCGAATGCACAGTATATGCCGGCACCGTGGTCATCGGCGGTATTGTCCGAGGGAATATTTTCGCCAACGAGAAAGTGGTGATCCTCTCTACGGGGATCGTCTTAGGCAATATACACAGTCCGCGCTTTATCGTTGAAGAAGGGGTGATCTTCAACGGCACGGCTAAGATCGTACAGGAAGGCAAAGGCAGTAAAATTGCCGCAGCCAAACCGTCCGTCGAGCAGGTCGAGCCGGAGTCCTACGCCCCGCCTGGAAGTGACAGTTCCCAAGATCAGGAGGAAGCCAAGAGGCCCGTTTCCGCAACTGGCGTAGCCGGCGGAACCGGATAGCAGCAAGGGGCGTTGTTGCGGGTGAGATTCCTGAGGGGGCATAACTACAGCGAGGTAGTGGGATGGAAAGAATCGAGTCTCTTGACGGCTCTTATCTGTCGGGGCGTTCCCGAAGTAAGAGAAGCAAATCTACAAAAAAACTAAAGGCCCAAAGCTTCGACTCGGTGGTTGAGGAGGCGGCTCAGGAACAATCCCTGTACTTCGGTCTCGATG
>JAGLQP010000003.1 GCA_023136785.1 Spirochaetales bacterium | reverse complement strand
CGGTGCTTTGAAGAACAGCCTGCCTCCGCTGAGTGTCCGAATCGTTACCGACCTGGGCAACGAACAAGCTCTCAAAGAGTTCCGCTCCAATATCAAGAAGAAGTCCAGGGAGTTGTATAAGTACGTTCAGGTACTCGCCGAGTACGGATGGTTCGATCACTTCCTGGAGTCTTGGCAGAAGCTGGAGCCCTCGACCATAGACAAGCTGCCCCAATACGTGCTTCCTTGAAGCAGTTGACTTTTCTTTTCCAATTTCACATTACTTATTGATAATTAACTCGATTGGCCGATGGATCCGAAAAAACAAAATGCTATACTTGCTGAAGCTCTGCGTCTGATTGCTGAAAGATGTCCGCGCCTACGAAAGACTTGCTATTGGGCTGGAGCGTCTGCAATATCCATCGAAGAGACACACCATAGACAATCCTTCGATCTTGACTTTCATACCAGCAAAGCTTTGGTTGATGTTCGCCCACTTCTGACAGAAATTCAGCAGGCATTTCCGAATCGCTTTGAGGTCCTCACTGTTCCTGATGAATACGGATCTGGATTTAAAGGAGTATTGGTACTCTCTAACGAGGAGAGGGTCACGATAGAGGTGCTATCAAACTATCAGGATGTCCCGGCCGGTGAACTTGTAGACTCTAAACTGGTCCCGGGTATGAAGCGGATCAATCTTCCGCGATTCTTAGCGGACAAAATTCAATGCATTGCCGAGCGCTCCGAAGCTAGAGATCTGGTTGATTTCACCGCCATATTGCGCCATGATCCGGAATTAACAGGACTGGCACGGGAGATACTCGCCAATCAGGATGCACTGATTCTCAGCGAACGTCTTCTACTGTGGAGCGGTGCGGCGATACGGGATGATCTGGCGGTCTACGAGGATGTGAATCCCGAAGAGGCTCTGGAAGCGAGAGACCTGCTGTTGTCGTGGTTAAAAACGGAAGGCTGAACCATGAAGAGGACCTATTCATATGTCAAGAAAGTAGGGACTCTCAGGTACGAGCTTTCAACGGGTCAGGAAATAGATATTCCCCTTTTTCCCGGGATTCTGAAACACCTCTCTGTGCGCGACCTTCCCAAGTCCCTGAATTCCCAAGCTGCTCTGCGAAAATATACCTGCGAAGCCCTGAAATCGGCACCCTGGCCTGTGTTGAGAGAGTTTCCCCGGTCCTGGTTGATCGCATGTATGGAAAAAGTGGAGATCCGGGAGGGACGGAAGCGAGCCTTGATGTTTCTACTCTCCTAAGACCCTCTCAATCTACTCATAACTCTGACCTGTTCGCTTGGGAACCCGCTCTCCGAACTTGCAGGAGGACCGAAGACGGATTACAATAGAAGTGAAGACTGATGAGGAGGCTCTCAAGGTGTCCAGGACCTATGTAGAAACCTCGACCTTTCTGTTGGAGGAGATCGATGAAATGATCCAGGAGGGCTTTTATCATGATCGCACCGAAGCGGTAAATGAAGCTCTCAGGATGTTGATCAAGCAGTACAAGGTTTCCAAGCTTCACGCCAAAGACCTGCGCTATTCCTCCGGTCATGAGTCCAAGAAGGGCGGAGAAAGCAGAAAAGAGGGGGGTTCAAGTTGATCGGACAGGTTGTGGTCGGTATCGATGGTTCTGATTACTCTCTTTCCGCCTTCCAATACGCGGAACACTTCGCTGCCAAGCTGGACTGCGAGCTCAAGGGGGTCTTTGTTGTTGACTCCAGGAAAACCGAGCTCCCCATCATTTACGCCACCGGTCACTTTGATTATGCCTTTGCCAGAACATATATTCCCCCCGACCCGGAACTGAAGGGCTTCTACAACAAGATCAAAAAGGATCTTGAGGGCTTTGCCGCCAACTGTCTCAACAATTGTAAGGAAAGCTGCAAGAAGAACAAAATTCCCTTCATCGCCGTTCAGCGGGAAGGGCTGCCTTCCCAGGTTCTCGCCGAGGAGAGCCGATCGGGGGACCTTCTGTTTATCGGGCAAAAGGGAGAAAATGCCCGTTTTGCTCGTACTATCGTCGGTTCCACCGCCGAGGATGTGGTTCGATCTTCTCCTCGACCTGTAATGGCCTGCCCCCAAGCCTTCCGTACTCCCGAAAAGATTCTCTTTCCTTACGACGGTTCTTTGAGCGCTGAACGGGCTCTCCAGTTTTGCGTGAACGCCTTCGGCACGTTCTGGAAAGAATTCCTAATCCTATCCAGTGAAGAGGAAGAGGGATTAACCGAGCGGGAGCACAGGTATCTGAGCAAACACGCCATAGACCATCGCCTGGTTACGGAGAAGGGTTCCCCTATAGATACGGTTCTAGAGGTTGCCGAACGGGAAGGATCGGACCTGCTTCTGATAGGCTCCCACGGTACCCATAAAATACGGGACTATATTCTCGGCTCTACCACGGTTCACCTACTGCGTCGGAGTCCCCTGCCCGTGCTCATCGTCTACTGACTTTAGTATCGTGAAGGTAACATATCCGGAAAATCCTTCCGCTGAGAGAATGGTGCGCACCCAGATCGCATCCAGAGGTATCCGGGACCAGAGGGTCCTCGATGCGATGTCCCGCATTCCCCGTCATCACTTCGTTTCAGGAGTTCGCACCTTCGAGGCCTATGGGGATTTTCCCCTTTCCATCGGGCACGGACAGACCATATCCCAGCCCTACATGGTAGCGTTGATGACAGAGGAGCTGCACCTGCGGGGAGAGGAAAGGGTTCTCGAAATCGGCACCGGCAGCGGGTACCAAACAGCGCTATTGGCGGAGCTGGCCCAGATAGTCTACACAGTTGAGTTGATTCCCGCCCTCACCAAGCGCACGCAGAAGTTGCTCAATGAACTCGGTTATGCCAATGTGGTGTATCGGATCGGCGATGGATCTGAAGGATGGGACAAGCATGGTCCCTACGACCGCATCCTGGTGGCGGCAGCCGCGCCTACCATTCCTCGCCCACTCACGACCCAGTTGGCCGACAATGGGATCCTGGTGATTCCCGTTGGGGACAGCCGCCATTACCAAATCCTCCTTGTGGTCCGCAGGATAGGAAATCGTTTCGATACCCGAGAGAGCATCAGCTGCCGCTTCGTTCCCCTGGTCCAGAAACATTCGGCATATTGAAAAAGTAGGCTAAACTTTCTATTCTTCTACCATTAAGGAAACTGTATGTTCATCCCTGTGAATCGTGCAACGTTGCGTCGAAAAGATTTTAACAGTGTTCTCAATTGCCTGGTTTCGGATCAGATTGCTCCCGGACCGCTGAACCAGGAGTTCACCACCTCCCTGAGCCGGGCTCTGACCGTACCCGGAGGAGTGAGCCTGATCAGCTACCGCTCCAGTATCCACTGCGCCCTCGAGCTGCTCGAGCTTGAGGAAGGGGACGGTGTACTCATCTCAAGCCTAGCGCCCAAGGAGTATCTACAGGTCATCGAGTCACGAGGATTGGTCGCTCTGGTGGCTGACGTCGATCCTGAGCGACCGCTTCTGTCAACCAACTCGGTGCAGCATCAGCTGGCTTCGGGGGCGAAGGCTATTATACTGTACTACAGCCTGGGATCCATGCCGGCGGGGGATGACATCTTTCAGCTCGGAATACCGGTAATCGAAGATATAACTCAAGCCGTTGGGGGAGTTTGGGGTGATCAACCCTGCGGCAGCCGTGGACGGGTCGGGGTATTGTCTTTGGATCCCGGTGGGTTGATTACTACAGGTTGTGGGGGGATGGTATTTTCCCGAGACCGCCGGAGTGTCAGAACTCTGAAGGATATCGCGGGTCAGGGTTTTTACGATCAACTTCTCCCGGACATGAATGCTGCCTTGGGAATCACCCAGGTGCGAGAGCTTCAGCGATTTCTTGATAAACGTTTTGAAATAGCTCAGGTTTTCCGTGAGGCACTGCTACGCTCCCGCCACAGCCCCCTCTTCAATGACGAGGATTGGGTATGTGTAGATTTCAGCTTTCCGATTCTGGTAAAGGATGGAAGACTTGAGGTTATACAGTACGCCAACAAGAAGGGCATCCAGAGCGAACCCGCTTTCAAGGACGCGATCGTTGCCGTTGAAGGCTACACCTCTCCTGAGGGGGGCAATGATTCACTCGGCGGCTCTTCATCTGCCGGGCTGGATTCCTCAGAGGGCAGGGAGATCAATACCGCCAGGCAATTTCCCAACGCGCAGGAGCTTCTCTGGCGCTGTCTGCTCTTTCCGCTGTATCCCTCCCTGGCCAGAAGGGATGTACAGTTGATATGCAAAGTCCTGAGTACACTTCCTTGATGGGGTATCCGGGAATCGGTATAGTCTAGAAGAATACGCATTTTACGACATGAAAAAAAGAATTCACAGAGTCGTTATCCTCGTTAATTCTCTTAAAGAGGAGGCGATTGATCTGCTCGGAGAGGTAAAGAGCTATCTCCAGAGCAGGGCAGTCGACGTGGAGGTGATTCCTGTGGATGAAGCCAAGGTTCCGACAGTTCCTCCGAACATGGATCTGGCGATCACCCTTGGCGGAGACGGTACCCTCTTGTACGGTGCTCGGATCCTTGCCGGCTGCGATGTGCCTATCCTGGCGGTAAATCTCGGGGACTTCGGCTTCATTACCGAGGTGTCCCGTACTGAATGGGCCGATGCGCTGGAGAAGTATCTTGAGGGCCGTTTGGGGGTGAGCCGGCGGATTATGTTCGAAGCAGCTGTGCAGCGGAGCGGCAGGATGCTGCAGAGCTTCAGTGGTTTGAACGATGCGGTAGTGCGGGCCGGTGATTTTGCCCGAGTCATCGCACTGCGTGTTCATCTTTCCCACACCTATGTGGCTCGTTATCGGGCCGACGGTCTGATCGTAGCCACTCCCACCGGTTCGACAGCCTATTCCATGTCCGCCGGCGGACCGATCCTCCATCCGGAGATGGATGCTTTCGTGCTGAACCCCATCTGTCCCTTCACCCTGTCAAACCGTCCGATCGTGATTCCCGCCGATGAAACCTTCGAATTGGAGGTCGAGGAGACGCAACGCACCCAGATTGTTCTGGTGGTGGATGGCCAGGAGGTGTTTGATCTGCAGCCGAAGGACCGGGTCGTTTTCTGCAAATCCGATAAGCACTCTCTGATCATCCAATCGGATAAGAGAAATTTTTACGAGGTACTGCGGAGCAAACTGAACTGGGCGGAGGAGCCCCATGCTTGAAGAGCTGGTGGTTCAGAACTACGCCCTGATCGATCGACTTCAAGTTCGTTTCTCCCCGGGTTTGAACATCCTTACCGGTGAAACCGGCGCCGGCAAGTCCATCCTGATCGGTGCCCTCGGACTCATCCTGGGGATGAAAGCGGATACCGGTGCGATTCGAGCCGGGACCGAAGAGATCGACGTATCCGGCATCGTAAAACCCGACAACAATCCGGACGTACAGACCTGGATGGAAGAGAAGGGAATCGCGGCGGAAAACAACAGCATCATCATTCGCCGGGTCGTGAAAAAGAACGGCAAGGGCACGATTTACGTCCAATCCACTCCGTTCACCCTCGTCGCCCTTCGAGAGCTGACCGGGATGCTCTTTGATCTGCACGGTCAGCATGAGCATCAATCTCTACTGAACCCGGAGAACCACAGGAGACTCCTCGATCACTACGGCAACATCACCGCTGCGGTAACAGCATTCTCCGCCTTGTATACCCGGCTTCTCAAGGTGCGGGAAGAGCACGCCGCCCTGATTGCGGAACAGCGGGAACGGGTTCGAAAAGTGGAGTTGTTGGAGTACGCGATCCAGGAAATCGAGGACGCCAAACTGACCGTCGGTGAGGAGGAGCAACTCAGACAGGAACAGAACCTGCTCGCCAATCACGAAAGATTGATTCAACTGGTCGAAGAGGTGTACGGCGCCACAGCAGAGAGCCGAGGCGGTGCGCTCAGCAATCTCCGCCAGGCTCGGGGACTGCTTGCGGAGATCGTCAAGATCGACTCCCACTTGAATGACTCGAACCAACAACTAGAAAATGTTTTTTTCGAGCTCGAGGATTTCGTAGAAAACCTCGGCCGGTACAAAGGATCGATCAATTTCGATCCTGCAAGATTAGAAAAGATAGAGGAACGCCTCGATCTGATAAAGCGCCTGGAGAAGAAATACGGGGGCACGATCGAGGAAGTGCTTGCCCATTTGGAGGAGAGCCGGAGGGCCCTGGAGGGCATTCAGAACAGCGACGCAACCCAGAAAAAGCTTGAGGAACAGATAACAGGTCAGGAAAAGGAACTTAAGGCACGGGCAGCGAACATTACCCATCTACGGAAGCAAGCCGCAGGCGGGCTTCAGGAGAAGATCGTTGGGGAGTTGAAGCAGTTGGGGATGCCCAAGGTTCGATTTCAGGTTCAGATCGAGGATCGTACAAGCGACAGCGGGAAGGTTTTGTACGCCGGGACTGGGAAAGACAAGGTGGAGTTCCTGATCGCTCCCAACCTGGGTGAGCCCTTTAAAAAATTGGTGCAGATTGCCTCCGGAGGAGAACTGTCCCGGATTATGTTGGCCATAAAAACCGTACTGGCCGAGTCGGACCACATCAATAGCCTGATATTCGACGAGGTGGATGCGGGTATCGGTGGGGAGGTGGCCATCGCCGTGGGTGAACGGTTGAGAGGGTTGGCCAAGAGCAAACAGGTATTGTGCATCACTCACCTTGCCACGATTGCAGTTCAAGCCGATAATCATATCAAAGTAGAAAAGATCACCCAGGCGGATAGGACAGTTACCCGGGTGAGTCCCGTCACCGGGCTTGAGCGGCAGGAGGAGATCGCCAGAATGCTTGCAGGTGACAGGACCGGCGACACGTCGTTGAAACATGCGCAGGAGCTGCTGAAGAAATATAGTTCTCGAGGTAGCCGTGGATAGAGGGTAATAGCAAAAGGTGAGAAGAGCGGATGGAAAAGATCAGCAGCGAAGCCAAGAAGAGATACGCCGAGAGAATAAATGAGTACAAAGAATGGATCGAGCAGATCGAAGGCAAGAACAAGGAGCTTGCCGCTTCGATCCAGAAGACCAGCAAGTCTCAAGGTTTGACCAGCGGTCAGTACCGGAGCGGCCAGTCTGCAGATCTTGATGCCCTGAAAGAGGTTAACTCCGAGCGCTTTCGACTGGCCGATCAATATCTCAATATCGTGTCCTACTACAACCTGATGAACGCCCTGTCCCTCTCCCAGCTAGGAATAAAGAATGAAAGTTTTCTCAACGACGCTCGCAAAACCTGCTACAAGGCCATCATTTATATGGAAGAAAGTGTCAGTCCCTATATAGACGCGCCTTTTTCCGATTACCAGCAGGGTCTGGATAGCCTCCGGGATTTCGACGATAAGGAAAAGTATAGTTTCCTCTGCAAACTCGGTTTCGCAATAGACTCGGTAATAGAGAATTTCGGCGCGGGCACAAAATGGAAGTGGTCCTTTGTTGAACTGCAGGGCCGGTACGCCGTTATCTCGAAAAATCTCCTAAACCTGAAAACCTTTATCGCCCAGCTGGATCCCCGGGTCGAGGGATACTCCGAGCGTTTGGCTCATGTCCAGCTGATAAAAAGACTCCTCCAGCAGTCGGCAGACCGCTACCGGGAAAAATACGAGCTTTCCACCATGCGCCTCGACGATATGAAGAAAGCCATCCTCTTTCTTGCCGCTATCAAACGTCTGCATGCCTTGCTTGGCGAGATCGAAGAGGCGGAAGTAGTGAAGAAAAAAATGGAAATCTGGAAGGCGAAGATGGAGGACGATCAGAAGAAAAGAGAGATCGCCCAAAAGATGGCAAAGTTCAAGAGGCCGGGAAGCTAAGTTCCCTCCTTCAAATTCTGCAGGGAGTCAAACGGGTACAGCTCTCCGAGAGTTGTTTCCACTTTCTCCTTTTTTCCGGCAAAAACAACGGGGAAATCCTCCCGAGCAAATTCACTGAGAACCTGACGACAGGCACCGCAGGGTGCTACGGCTTGCTCGCTGTCGGGCGTGAAAATCGCAATCGCCTGAAATTCCTTTTTGCCCGCTGAAATCGCGGTGAATATTGCCGAACGTTCGGCGCAGTTCGTCAATCCGTAGGATCGATTCTCAACGTTCGTCCCGGTGAATACCGTTCCGTCTTTACACAGCAGAGCGGCGCCAACGCGAAAATGAGAGTAGGGGGAGTAGGAACACTCAGCAGCTCGGCGGGCTGCATCAAACAGGTCGGACATGTCAGTCATGAGCCCTCCTCTTCATTGACAGATTAAGAAGGCTTATTATACTATGACACTCTAAACTTTGTTATCCAAGAGTTGTTCACCTGTCCATGGCAGATAGTATTTTTCTAAAAAAGAGAAGGGGACGGGCCCTGTGGCTATTCCTCCCCGTTATACTTTTTCTCTATCTCGTGCTTTTCCCGCGCCCGCTTGGCAGGGAAATGTATCTCCGCACGATTTGGGCCAAGAGTGTTTCCCCTGCATCCACGGTGCTTTCAGATTCGAACAGCTCCCGCTGGTCTTTCCGCGCTTCCGATATTTTCGGATACGCGGATCTCGATGGCAATCTGTACTACGTTGGTCAGGTGCTCCACAACCTCAGTCTCTCCGATTCGGGATTTATCAATTATGGCAGCGTTCCAGATCATGTCGTTTTCATGAACACCCGAGGTGAGTTTCAGTTCAGTATAAAGAGCTACGGGTATCCCCTCCTGGACTCCGGCGGTGAGTTTCTCTATTCGATCAATACAGATCTAAGCGGCCTGAAACGGATCGACAGAGAGGGCCAGATCCTATGGTCTCTGACTTTTCCCGTACCCCTCACTACGGCTGCTCTGGCCGGAGAGGAATGTGTTATAGGGCTCATGGACGGACGTCTGCTGTTGATCGGGGCCGAAGGGGAAGTGATATACGAGCAGGAAACCGGGGGAAGCCGGATTCCTGTGATCCTAGGTACCGCCATAACAGAAGACCGGCAGCAGATCGCCCTGTTCTCTGGAATCGATCCTCAAAGCTTGTCGATTCTCCAGCGCCGTGATAATGAGTTCGTTTCGGAGGTAACTCTGGATTTGGATTCGGATTTCCGGAGAGAGGTGGATTTAAGTTTCACTCCGGATGCACGGTTTTTATACTTCGAGGTCGAGGAAGGTCTGGGAGTGCTCGATATACGTAAGAAAACTACAGCCGGGATCCTCAGCCCCGGGGTGCTGAGGTCCTTAGACGCCGCCACTGATTTTTCCGCGGCTGCCTTTCGCACGGAGAGAGGCTCGAACCTGCTGATCTTCCGCCCGCTGAGTTCGGTTTTGCTGTCTCGACAATTGGCTGTTCCGGATGTTTTCTTGAGGATCATCGATAACTCCCTGATTCTTGGTATTGACGGATTTCTGCTGCGGGCTGACCTTGCGGAGCGATGATGCGAAGATCGTTGCCGGTGTTTCTGCTGATCTGTCTCGGGGGGGTTGTACTCTTTGCCTTCGACTGGCCTTTAGAACAAATCGTGATGACTTCCACCTTCGGCGAGCACCGGGGGGACCACTTCCATGCCGGAATCGACCTGGGCGGTGGTGAGCAGTCCATTTTTCCGATATCTCCGGGGGAACTGGTTTTCTCCTACCGAGAAGGCGAGGACTTTTCCTCCCTTCCCGTCGGTCTGGGCAATTTCATCGTCCTTCAGCACCAGGGTGGAATCCGTTCGCTGTACGCCCACCTGGCCGAGGGGAGCCTGGACCCAACCCGAAGGCTGTACGACCGCAGCCAGCCTTTGGGCGTTGTCGGTTCCAGCGGATACTCCTCGGGAAAGCATCTGCATCTGACCATCATCGATACAGAGATGGATACCATAATCAATCCTCTGCTTCTACTTCCACCACTGCTCGACGCTCAGGCGCCGGTAATCAAGGATGTGTCGATCCGCGCCGGTCAGGATCTGATCGGTCTGGAAGATGGAATGACCGTTAACAGGGCCGAGGTGGAGGTCTTCGCAACGATCTACGATCTTCGTGAGGATATCTCCTTTCTTTGGAAACTGGCACCCTATAAAGTGTTTCTCTCTCAGGATGGAAGAGAAATCTCGAATTTAATCTTCGATTCCCTGGTCAGCATCCAGACGGCGGGTCAGGGGTTGGGGGCACGGCAGCTCGTCCTGATAAACACGGAACGGGAATTCTCAAGGCTCTATGAAGCGCCGTGGCTCCTGCGGTTGGGAAAGATCAATCTGGTTCCTGGGGAAACGGCTCTGACCGTATTCGCCGCTGATTTTGCCGGTAATGAGAGCTCTAAAGAGTACGCCCTGACTGTGCTGGAGTAGTGATGAAAACCTACTCGACAAGTCCCGGTCGCGAGAAGGTCAGAACCATTTCCTGCAATCTCTGCGGCAGTCGGCGCTATCGAAAGTATCTAACGGCCGAAGATTATTCTTTCGTCAAGTGCGTCGGCTGTGGCCTTGTCTATCAGAATCCGCAGCCGGTGTTCGACGATTTGAAATACCGCTATGGGCAGAATTACTTCGAATACGAGCTGCGGAACGAGGAAAATTTCTTCCATCTGATGAAACTCGGTCTCCAGGACATCCGCTTCTTCGAGCTTACCGAAGGCCTGGAGCAGCAGGGGTTGTTCCTGGATATCGGGTGCGCCACCGGGATGCTGCTCGCCTTCCTGCGAGATCGCGGTTGGGGGGTTCGGGGCGTCGAACTGGGTCGCGAGTCGGCGGAATACGGGATAAACAGAAAGAAGCTCGACATATTTATCGGCACCCTCGAAGAGGCGGCATTCCCGAGCGCCCATTTCCCGGTAATTCATTTTTCCCACTTGATTGAACACGTACCTGATCCAAGAGATTTTTTGTCCGAGGTCCACAGGATCCTAACCCCCGAAGGGTATGCCATTATCGTGACGCCCAATATCGACGGTCTGCAGGCCAGGGTGTTTCGAGAGAGGTGGCGTTCGGCGATAGCGGATCATCTTACCCTGTTCTCGCGGCGCACCCTGCGCAGAATGCTCGTAGAATCCGGTTTTGAGATCTTGAAAACCGTCACCTGGGGAGGATTGGCCAAGGGGACCGTGCCGGCGGTGGTGAAACGTCCCGTGGATTATCTGGCCAAGAAAACGGGCTTCGGAGACGTAGTTCTCGTGTTGGCGCGCAAACTCAAGCGGGCTAACGTGGAGAGATACATCCGCTAAAACCGGCAAAGCAGGGGAGGTGAGCCAAGACGGGTTGACATTTTTTTCCCCCTTATCTTAGGATGATCGAGAGAGCAACAGCGCCATACGGAGGTCTGCATGACCAAAGAACGCCTCCAGTCGATCTCGCTGGAGGAGTTGGAAGTCCTTGCTCGTAAGCAGGGGTACGAGCTCACCGGTGCGGCTGATAGAGCAGCTCTGACAGAGTTCATCCTGGAGAACTTCAAAGAACTGGAGAGGGCGGAGGAGAACAACCTAGCAATCCGGGTAGAACAGAGCAAATACCAGGGCACAGAACGAGAAACCACTGACCACGCCGATGCTTTTCCAATAGAGAAACGATACAATCAGACAAGAGTAGTCTTCATGGTTCGGGATCCCAACTGGGCGTACGCCTACTGGGACCTGGACAACAACCTTCTGGAGAAGCTGAAGAAGAACGCCGATGGGGACCGGCTGGTGCTGCGTGTGCATGATGTGGAGTTGATCGATTTCACGGGGTCGAATGCAAATTCCTCGTTTGATATCCCAATTCAAATCGATGACACGAGTTGGTACATCTATCTTCCCAACCAGAACTGCAGTTACATCCTAGAGCTGGGGATCATCTCGGAGGACAAATATCGGTGCCTGGCCAGATCCAACCCAATCAGGACTCCTCGTAACAGTTTTTCCGACAATTTCCCAAGCGCCGACCAGGGTCTTACTCTCAATCTGCTTTCGGGATTCGATACATTCGAAGGGTTTGGCAGCTCCAGTGGAATCCCCCAAAGGATTCTTGCTGTCCATAGGGAGTAGAGCATGGGATACCTCTCCCTGGTGCTGCACTGGCACCTGCCCTTTGTAAGGCATCCGGAGCACCCGCAGTTTCTCGAAGAGGACTGGTTCTTCGAGGCATTATCCGAGACCTATATGCCCCTCCTATCCGTATTCGAGCGTCTGCAGGCCGAGGGTGTGAGATATCGAATAACCCTTTCGATATCTCCTACTCTGGCGGAAATGTTCAAAGACGAATTCCTCCAGAACCGGTATCTCGCCTATTTGGATCGTATGCTCGAGCTTGCCCGGCTCGAGGTCCGACGCACAACAGAGAACCCAAGGGCGAACCGACTGGCCCGGATGTACCTCCATCGCTTTCAAGAGTGCCGGCGAGCATTTAAGGATCGCTATCGCTGCAATCTTCTCGATGCACTGATTCGCCTGGAGAGAGCAGATCTCGTGGATCTGATCACCTCTACCGCTACCCACTGCTTCCTTCCGCTGTTTCAGGTGGTTCCCCAGGTTGTAAAAGCCCAAATAGAGGTGGCCGTTCAAACTCATGTTGGAAACTTCGGTAGCTATCCAAAGGGTTTCTGGCTACCCGAATGCGGGTACTATCCAGGGGTGGAAGAGTATCTGAAGGAGAAGAGTCTGTCCTACTTTTTCTTGGAGACTCAAGGAATCCTCTTCGCAGAACAGCGTCCTCGCTACGGAGTGTATGCACCCCTGTACTGTCCCAACATGGTGGCTGCCTTTGGCCGGGATCCAGAGTCTGCGAAATCGGTTTGGTCTTCCCAGGATGGGTATCCCGGCGACCCGGTGTACCGGGAGTTCTACCGGGATATCGGCTACGATCTGCCGATGGAGTACCTGAAGCCTTTCCTTCCTGACGGAAATGTACGGGTCAGTACGGGAATCAAGTACTACGCGATAACCGGGCCGGGGGACCAGAAACGGCTGTACAGTCCCAAAGCGGCGGAAAAAAAGGTTGTGGAGCACGCCGACCATTTCGTTACCGCCCGGATCAACCAATGCAGGCGTCTGTCCGCCAGGATGGACCGCCCCCCTTTGATCGTATGTCCCTTCGATGCCGAGCTGTTTGGGCACTGGTGGTTCGAAGGTCCCCAGTGGCTGGAGATCGTCCTTCGCCGAGTCGCCGCCGAACAAGATTCTATCTCCTTGACCACCCCTGGACAGTATTTGTCGCAGCACCCGGAGCAGCAGGTTGCTCAGCCATGTTTTTCCAGCTGGGGGAACAAGGGATTTGCTGAAGTGTGGCTGGAGGGCAGCAACGATTGGGTGTACAGACACCTGCATCAACAGGCTTTGCGTATGTCAGAGCTGGTCCATCGTTTTCCAAAAGAGAAGGGGCTGCGCAAGCGGGCTTTGAATCAGGCCTTTCGAGAGATGCTGCTGGCCGAAGCGTCGGATTGGGCTTTCATAATGAAGACCGGGACCACCGTGCCCTATGCGGTGCGGCGCACACGAGAGCACATCTACAACTTCACCCGGATCTATGACTCCCTCATGACCAACAGACTCCAGCAGGAGTGGTTTCTCGAGGTGGAGGGCAGGAACAACATATTTCCGAAAATCGATTATCGGAGCTGTGTATCCTGAAGCGATTCAACGGTCGATGCTTACAAGTTTGTCGAACTTGATCAGCTGGAAGGTATTGTACAGAGCATCGCTGCAGCCGTTGACTCGGATAACCCGATCCTGATCTGTTAAGTTTTTCCGCAACAGCAGGATTTTTCCGATGCAGGTTGAGTTGATCGAAGGAACCTCAGAGAGATTGAGAGTGATCGTCTTGTGATCTGCCGCTGCCAGGGCGTGGAGAGATTTCTGGAATTCCTCCGCCGCATCGCTACTCAATGGACCCTGCACCCGCAACTCTACTTCGTCTTTGGAAATCTCATTGCGAACAAACATCTTATCCTCTCACAAGTTTAGTAAAAGCCTAGGTGGCATCAAGACTGGGCATCGCCCTCCCGTCCGTCTCCCTCGCTGCCCTCGCTCTGCTCGCTCTGCTCGCTACGCTCGGAGTCTGTCTTATCCTGATCGACCAGGGCGAATTGGCGAACCGCGCGCTGCTGTTCATCGACCTCTTCGATCAGCAACACCGTCTGAAAGGGAATCATCAGGTGTTTTGAATTTCCGAAGGCCTTCATGATATCGTCTTCCGCAGGATTGATTATCAGTTTCTTCTTGTCTGTAAAAACTAAGTCCTTGATCGATACGAAATAGGGATGGGTTAAATCAAGACTCTTGGCGGTGAGTTGTATTTCTTTATCTTTCCACTTGAAATGAACTCGGTACACAGACAAATTTACTCTCCCTACAGATCTTCTTAAGAAGCTCAGGCGCGGTGCTATGCACCTGCACCCTTTCAAGATACAGATTTCTCTTTGTTCCGTCAATTTGGAAGTTTTGCATAACAAATATATAGTAGAAAGCGCCTTTTTAGTTAGAAATCTCCCCGATGCTAGAGAAAAGAATGTTGACAATTGTAAAAGATGGGATAGTATAGATTAAAAGGTGGGAAAAAGTGGGGAATTTGACCAGACAGGTGGTAGGTTAGGGTATGTTGACGGGAGAATATCGCTATTCCCTCGATGATAAGAACAGATTGATGATTCCCTCTCGGATTCGTACGCATATCACGGGCAACTCCATTGTGTTGACCCGGGGTGTGGACAAATGTCTCTGGCTTTTCCCTCACGACGAATGGAAGAAAATCGTCCAAAGCCTGATCGGATCCACCTCCTTGTTCCAGGAGAAGGCCAGGCTCATGCAGCGGCGAATCATTGCGCCGGCCCAGGAGACCGAGATCGACAGATCCGGCAGGATCATTATACCGACTACTCTTAAAGAGTTCGCCCAGTTGAAGAAGGAGTGCATCATTCTTGGAATTCAGACCTATATAGAGATCTGGGACGAGGAAAGCTATCTGACCTACCTCGAGGAGAACGAGAGTAAGTTCAAGGAGGCTGCTGAAGAGATAGGGAATAAGATCGCTCTGTAGCGACGGGGAGGGGAACGTGTTCATCCACAAGCCGGTTCTTCTTGAACAGGCTTTGACTCTGCTCGGAGGGCAGGGACGAGAGTTGGTGTTTGTCGATGCCACTCTTGGGGAAGGCGGGCATGCAGAAGCCTTTCTATCTGTCGGTCCCCGACTCGTGCTTTACGGAGTCGAAAGGGATGAACAGATCCTCGAACGCGCTCGGCAACGGCTAGACCATTTCGGCCGGCGGGTCAGGCTGTTCCGGCTGGATTTTTTTGAGTTTTTTCGTTCCTTTTCGCAGCTGGTGGACAAACCACCGCAGCGTATATTTTTCGATCTGGGAGTATCGATGTTCCATTACCGGGCCGGCAAACGGGGCTTTTCCTTTAGCCGGAACGAGCCACTCGATATGCGACTCGATATCGAAAAGGGTGTAAGTGCTGCGGAAATCGTGAACACCAGCTCCGAGGAGGAACTGCGGCAGCTGATCCTGCGTTTTGGAGAGGAACGCTATGCTGCCATGATTAGTAGGGCGATCGTGGGCGAGCGTGAACGAGGAGATATCGAAAGCTCCAAGAGGCTGACCGAGGTCATCTGGAACGCCGTGCCTCCTTCCTATCGGCACGGGAGGATTCATCCGGCCACCCGGACCTTCCAGGCTCTACGTATCGCCGTGAACAGGGAACTGGATCTTCTCGAGGCCACATTGCCGGTGGCCTTCGAACATTTGACCGTAGGTGGAAGGATGGGCGTCATCTCCTTTCACTCATTGGAGGATCGCATTGTGAAGCGTTTCTTTCAGGAACGCAATAAGTCCTGTACCTGCCCTCCGGAATCGCCGATCTGTCAATGTGGGGGCCAAAGGCGGGCACGCATTTTGACGAGGAAGCCGGTTAGACCCACGGATGAGGAAATGCGGAAAAATCCTGCTTCCCGGAGCGCCCGCTTCAGGGTCTTGGAGAAAATTGCATGAGGCTTCGATCGCCCTTTTTCATCATCACAGTATTGGCCTTCATCGCCCTGTTCTTTCTAAACACCTGGCAGGGATACCGCTACCAGGAATTGGAGCGGGAGGTGGAGAACCTGGAGGCGGGCCAGAAGGATTGGCTGGAGAAAAATAAGAAGGTGATCGCAGCACTGGCCGTGTTGAGTTCCCCCGGCCGGGTTGAAGCACTGGCCGTGGATAAGCTGGGATTGAAACCACTGAAACCGGAGGATGTGATCAAAGTCAAGCTTAAGGACGGCCGGGGTGACTAATACGGCGTTGCGGAACGGTCTGTTTTCCCCCGACCAGGCGAGCCGCCTCACCGGTGGCCGTTTGCTTATCAAGGGAAATCGGGATATTCGTCAGGTTGTTATAGATTCCCGTCAGGTCGAAGAGGGGTGTCTGTTTGTTGCCCTGCCGGGAACTCGAGTGGATGGGCATGAGTTTATTCCCCAGGCTTTCAAGAGGGGAGCCGCGGCGGTAGTCGCTTCGCGCCGGCAGTGGGAAAAACGACAGGAGGATCTGCAATCCGGGCTGCAGAACAGGCCGGGAATCAGTGTGATCTTGGTCGAGGACACTCTGAGCGCTCTGCAGGAGATGTCCAAGGGATACCTGAGGCAGTTCCCACACCTGTTGAGGATCGGAGTGACCGGGAGCAACGGAAAAACAACGACTAAAGAGATCCTTGGCAGCATCATGGCTCTGGACAGCCCCACGGTGATCAGCCAGGGGAATTTGAACTCCGAGATCGGTCTGCCCCTGGCCTGCTTCCAGGTTCGAGAGCATCACCGAATCTCTGTTTTTGAGCTCGGCGTCAATCATCCCGGGGAGATGGATGTGTTGGCGGATATCTGTCGGCCGGATGTGGCGGTGATCACAAACATTGGCACAGCCCATATCGGGCTGTTTGGTTCCCGCGAGGTTATCGCTCGTGAGAAGAAAAAAATCTTCCGCTATTTTGACGGAACTCAGAAAGCCTTTGTCTTTGAAGCAGAGGATTTCTATTCACTGTTTCATGAAGGACTAAAGGGGGTGATAGTCCCCTTTGGGCCGGAAAGTACCAGAGGGTTTGAAGGAAGTGAGGATCTGGGGCTGGATGGTACCATCATCCACTGGGAGGGGCTCCGGATCCGCTTCCCCTTTTTTGGCGCTCACAATGTTCGAAACGCTTTGGTATCAATATCGGTATCGGCGGAATTGGGAATTAGCAAAAGTAAAATCAAAGAGGGGCTGGAGAGCGTTCGCCCCCTGTTCGGGCGTTCGCAGATCATCCGCGGAGGCACGGTAACGGTAATCCAGGATTGCTACAATGCCAATCCCGATTCCTTTCGCCAGGTGTTTTCCTTCGTGTCAGCCCTGCGCTGGCAGGGAAGGAAGATCGCGGTTCTTGGGGCGATGAAAGAGCTGGGTACACAGAGTCGGGAAGCCCATCGGGAGATCGGCCGGGAAGCCTTGGATGCCGGTTTTCAAAGCTTGTTCCTCTTCGGAGAAGAGATGGAGGATACATTTCAGAGCATCAAGGAGAGGGACTTCAACGGTACCGTGAACTGGACGACGGACTTTGAGCGCTTGAGAAAGGAACTGCTCCCGTATCTTCGGGAGGGAGATCTGGTGGTAATTAAAGGATCCAGGGCTGTAGAGCTGGAACGACTGCTGCCGGAAATGATCGAGGTGTAAGGGATGGTGCTGAAGCTGCTCTATCCACTGGTCAAATACTTCACGGTATTCAATGTTTTTCAGTACATTACTTTTCGCGCCGCCTATGCCGCTCTAACGGCTCTGGTGCTGTCCCTGGTCGTTGGCCCTTGGATGATTCGCAGACTGAGGGAATTGAAAACCGGAGAAGCGATACGCGTTGATGTTCCGCAGCGACATCTGGAAAAAACAGGTACCCCGACCATGGGAGGGATCTTGATTATCTCTACCATTGTGTTCTCGGTTCTGCTGTGGCAGGACTGGAACAATCTTTATACGTGGATCCTGTTGGGGGCCACCGTCGGGTTCGGTCTGATCGGATTTGTAGATGATTACTTGAAAGTGTTTAAGAAAAAACAAACAGGTTTGCGAGCAGGTTTCAAGTTTTCAGGTCAGACCGTGGTATCCGTGGCAATCGTGCTCCTGCTTTTCCTCTACAGAAACGAGCATACAACCCTGCTCTACGTACCCTTCTTCAAGACTCCCGTTGTAGACTTGTCGTATTTGTACATCCCCTTCGGTGTGCTCGTCTTGGTGGGATTCAGCAACGCCGTCAACCTAACAGACGGGCTTGATGGTTTGGCTGCGGGATTGGTCATCATGGTGGGAATTACCTTTGCTGTTCTGTCCTACCTGGCCGGCCGTGCCGACTATGCGGCCTATCTTCAGATTCCCTTTATTCAGCAGAGCTGGGAGATCAGCGTCTACAGCCTCGCCCTGGTGGGAGCGGCGG
>JAGLQP010000299.1 GCA_023136785.1 Spirochaetales bacterium | reverse complement strand
GGGAGCTATACCGGGATATTCAGATTCCCGAACCCCGAGAGGGAGACTGGAGTTCTCCGGAAAAGATGCCCGCCGAAATCCGGCGGATATCGATCCCGGGCAACCACGCAACCTACACTGGGCAGCGATACGCCCAGAGCGTGCGGGCCTACTACGCCCTGATCACCCAGATCGATCTTCAGATCAGTCTGGTACTGGGAACACTCAGGGAACAGGGGCTACTCGACAGCACCATCATCCTCTACATCTCCGATCACGGGGACATGATGGGGGATTTCGGATTGTTCGCCAAACGGGTGTTCTACGAGGGAGCGGCCAATGTCCCCTTCATCCTGGTTCTACCGAAAGATCACCCCGAGTACCGCTACGGTGAGATCTGCCACCACCCCGTCGGCCTCCAGGATCTTCTGCCGACCCTGCTCGATGCGGCGGGGCTGGGGATACCGGAAGACACCACGGGAATCAGTGCGCTAAAGGGTCTCAGGAAGCCCGAACAGGCAAGAAAATTGGTTCACGGTGATTACACAAAAGGCGGGGACACTCCGGACGCCTCTCACCTGCTCACCGATGGCAAGATCAAGTACATCTGGTACAATGAGGGAGACATCGAGCATCTCTTCGATCTTGAGGAGGATCCTCTGGAGCAGGTCAATCTAGCCGCGAGAGAGGAACACCGTGACCGGACCCGCCGGTGGAGACAAAGCCTGGTGTCAGTGTTGGAGCATGAGAACAGCCCCGATGTAAAGGATGGGCAGCTGCAAAGCCTTCCCTACCCCGACATCGATGTAAAACGATACCGGGGGGAAAACTATTTCAACCCCAGAGGAATGCACTATTAGGAAGGAGAGCAATGACCAATCGCGAACGTCTGAGCAAGACTTTCAACCATGAGCTGCCCGATCGGGTACCCGCCCTGGTTTATGCACGGGCCGAGGTAGAACGGGATCTCCTCGTCTACTACGGTGTTCAGAGCTTCAAAGATGTGCTGCGGATCTTGGGCGCCGACACCTACGCAAGGATGCTCTTTGACATCGTTGTTCCGGGATTCAAGGAGAAGACCAACGGCACCCTGAGCGGTGATTGTCCCGGGGCGGGAAAGGATTACATCTTCCACGATGAACGGACTTTCGAAGATCAGTGGGGTGTAGTTCGCCGGGTGGGGAGCGACGGCAAATATGTACAGTGGATCACCGGTCCCTTGTCCGAGGCTAAAGACCCCGACGATTATGGTGTATTGGCCGAACCGGAAAAAATGGAGCTGATATATAATTTTGAAGGACATCATCGGATCGTCGATGACCACGATCTCCGGCAACGAATAGCCGAATACAAAGGACAGGATCTGTTTGCAGTTGCCATCGTCAATCAACCCTTCAAGACGGCCTGGTACCTGCGGGGACTGGAAAATGTGCTGGCGGACTATTTGATCAACCGTTCTTTCCTGGAAAAACTGTACGACCGGATCTTCGAGCTGGCCGGCACGATCCTTCGCCGGGCTACGGCCGCCGGAGCGGATATGATCGGCTTCGACGGGGATATCGCCATGCAGGACCGGGTAATCATGGGACCGGAGAGTTGGCGGGCGGTGGACAAGCCCAGACTGGCCGCCCTGATCGCCTCCTGCAAAGAGATCAATCCCGAAGTGAATGTATTTATCCACAGCGATGGGGATATTCAAGAGATCCTGCCCGATCTGATCGAGATCGGGTTCGATGTAATCGATCCGATTCAGCCGGAGTGCATGGATCCCGCTGAAATCAAAAGGCTGTACGGCGATCGCATCACTCTCCACGGCTGCGGCAGTCTCCAACGTACCCTACCCTTCGGGTCCCCCGAAGACTGTCGGCAGGAGGTGATCAACCTGATCCGCAGCTGCAGCAGTTCCGGAGGCTTAGTGCTCCGGGTTTCCAACAATATCGGCTATGATGTACCGGTTGAAAACGTTGTTGCCTGGTATGAGACAGTTCGTGACTATCGGTTGTAGCACTGTGATCTCATCTTCGGTCCTCTTGGTGGGCCGGGCGCCATCGAATTGAGCCTATGAGCACACGGGTACCTTTCGACACCATGTACGCAGAATTTCTTAGGGTGCTGTCCTCCCTGGGATTTCCTAAAAGTAGAGCCGAACTGTGTGCCCGACTGTTCGCCGAAAACAGCAGAGATGGCGTTGCCTCCCACGGGTTGAACCGTTTCCCTGCCTTCGTTGCGGCTGTAAAAAAGGGACAGATCAACCCTCAGGCCAAACCGATCAAGGTGCAGTCCCGCGGATCCTACGAGGTTTGGGACGGACAGATGGGAGCGGGCAACCTGAATGCCTACGATTGCATGGGCAGGGCGATCCGACTGGCTGGACAGACCAGTCTCGGTTGTGTTGCTTTGCGAAACACCAATCACTGGATGCGGGGCGGCAGTTTCGGCTGGCAGGCCGCCGAAGCCAACTGCATCGGTATCTGCTGGACCAACGCCTTTCCCAGCATGCCGCCCTGGGGGGCCAAGGAACCTCGGCTGGGCAACAACCCCCTCGTCCTCGCCGTTCCACGGCGGGAGGGATCCGTGGTAGTGGATTTTGCCCTGAGTGTGTATTCCTACGGGAAATTGAACACCTATCAGAGGAAAGGGGAGCAACTGCCCTTTCCCGGCGGCTATGATCACCAGGGGCAGCTGAGCAGCGATCCCGGAGCAATCATCGAATCCAGACGAGCTCTACCGATCGGGTACTGGAAGGGTTCCGGTCTGGCTCTGCTCCTCGATCTTGTAGCCACTCTGCTTTCCGGCGGACGATCAACTGCTCAAATCGGACAGGAAGAAGAGGAATACGCCATATCCCAGGTCTTCCTGGTCTTCGACGTGGCCGCAACTCCGGCGGGAAAGATGGCTGACCGTATCGTTGATGAGATCATCACCGACTTTCAGACCGCGGCCCCAGCATCACCGTCGGGAACGATCCGGTATCCGGGGTCTGGAACCCTGGCGATCCGGCGGGAGAGTATGGAGCAGGGTATTCCGGTGGATCCGCAGTACTGGCGGCAGGTTCTGGAATTGTAGCGGTGGCAGGCAAGAAAGCGGAATCGGCTTCTGAGACCATCCTTCTCGATGGCGGAAATCCTGAACAGCAGATCATGGTCGGCAACCCGAGAGTCGCGGTCCCTCAGAGCCCTGCAGTAACCTGGTGGCGGGAAACGAGGAGTTCTGAAATCTCGGAGATCTTGTTTTGGCGGGCGGGAGGCGATTCTCTCGTTCTGGACCGGGGAATCGTGGGGGACAACACCCTGGCTGCCGGGACCGACGGTGCCTTGACCGCGCTTTGGACCAAAATCGCCGCAGACGGCTCGGCCTGCATCTACACATGCAATCCCCTGGGTGAGGC
>JAGLQP010000298.1 GCA_023136785.1 Spirochaetales bacterium | reverse complement strand
CGAACCTTCTTCGGGTATCTGGGGAGACGGGGTATTGAGATAGTACAGATACGCTCCCGCCCCAATAAGCAGGAGCGCGGCTACAGTCAGGAATAGGAATATTCCCCTTGCGAGTCTTCTAGCCATCGTTCAGCTACGGGGCGCGCTATCTCTTGATCAGGATGAACTCAACACGCCGGTTTTTCCACCGATTCTCCTCATCATCGAAGGGAACGATCGGACTCGATCCTCCCAGACCGATTACGGAGATGCGGTTGCCGTCAAGACCGAGCTTCACCAACACCTGCTTGACCGCTTCCGCGCGGGCCAGGGACAGGGGTATCAGCTCTTCCTTGTTCTCCTTCTCCGCTTCGCTCTCACTCCAATATCGGGTAATGTTGGCGTGGCCTTCGATGCGGATCTGGTAGGCGCTGTACTTCTTGAAAATCTCGAACAACCGCTGCAGAGTCTTGTCGTTCCTGGCCGCTTTTTCAATATCCGTTACAGCCGACAGATCCGCCGAGTTGGCCGGAAAGGTGATACTGGCAATACGGATCTTCAGCTTGTCCCCTTCGCGAATCACCAGAATATCCACGGGGATGAGGGACTCCACCGTAGTGGTATTCCGCAGCTCGTCCTGTATGGTTACCCGTAGCGTATAATCTTCCGCAGACTGTACCAGCTCTCCGGTATCGGATAGGCCGTCCCAGAGGATACGCTCCGAAGGCATTCCCCGACCCGTGTACGAGAGGAACGCTGTGCCAACCGGATCGAGTATTTCCAAGCGCCACTCCTCAATACTGGACAGGTCCGAGACCTTCATCGTGATAACCAGCTCATCATCCACCCCGTCGTTGTCCGGGGAGAACGGCTGGGGTGACACGGAGACATCAATATCCGGAGCCGATACATCCAGTTTGAAGGGGGTGCTCTTGGCCTGTGGTTTGTTTCCCTTGAAGTAACTCACCATCATGACCGCGGTGTACACACCCTCTCTGGCCAGGCTCCCGTTCTGCCGCCCGTCCCAGGTGATCGTGGCCGGGATCTGCCCGGTGCCGTTGAAGGATTTCTGCACTCCCGCCTGTTCATGCACCATCTCCAGGACCCAGGACTGGATTCCATCGGTGAGGCCCACGTAGGCTTTGAACTCGATGGAATCGGCAAAGGCATCGCCATTCGGGCTGAAACCGTCACTGGATGCAGTAACGAACACGGAGGTTACCCGGGTGTCGATCTGCAGGCCACGAAGCTCCTTAGAGACGCTGTTGCCGGCCTGGTCGGTGCTCTTGATGAGATAGCTGTACGAGCCATCGGGGATCTTGTTTCCGTTTTCATCTTTCCCATCCCACTGGAACGCGGTCGCCCGACCCTTCCAGTAAAACTTTCGTACGGTCTCGCCTTTGGCGTTGCGGAACTCTCCTTCCCAGAGCGCTTCCTGGCTCGAGCTCTGACGAATGAGAAGCTTGTCTTTCTGTTCATCTGCATCCGGACTGAACAGACTGTACTCTGCGGATAGCTCGATGGTCGGAGCCTTGGTATCGATAGAGAAGGGGGCTGTGCGTACCTCGTGGTGGTCGCCCTTCTGGTAATCGAGAATCAACTCTGCCCGATATTCTCCATCCGGCAGGCGCCGCCCGCTTCCATCCAGGCCGTCCCAGGCGAAATCTTGGGGAGCCCGGTTCTGACCCTCAACCTTGCGCAGGATCTGTCCTCCCTCATCGAGAATTCGCAGCTCGTAGCGGGAGACCCCTTCGGTTACCTTGAGTTTCGGTTGGATCGTGATTCTGTCCTTCAAGCCGTCGGCATTGGGACTGAACACGGACAGATCGGCGGACACGAAGACCTCCGTAGCCTGGGTGTTGATCTCGAAGCGGGCCTTCTTCGACTGGCCGGAGTTTCCGGCTCTGTCCGTTGCCTTCAAGGAGTAGAAATAGATGCCGTCGGTAACCAGTTCGCCCTCATCGGCCCGGCCGCCCCACTGGATCTTGGCATCCGCTCGACCGCGCCAGGAGTAGGTACGTACGCTCCTGCCGTCGATGTCTTCGATGGTCCCGGTCCATAGGGTTTCCTCTGAGGTTTCCTGGTACAGGTTAACCGCGTCCTTGTTCCCGTCACCGTCCGGTGAGAAGATGGCCAGATCCGCGCTGACAGATGCGGAGGGAGGCGTCAAATCGATGGTGAACTGGGGAGAAACTGCCGTCGGGTTGTTTCCGTTTTCATACAGAACCTCGAGCTGACCCGAATAGGTCTGTTCGGCAAGCACATTTCCGTTGTCGTCTCGACCGTCGAAGACGATGATTTTAGAGATCGTTTTTTCACCGCTGAAGGTTCTGGCGGCATGGCCGCCGGTATTTACCACTTCCAGCTCCCAGCTCTCGATTCCGGTGGTCACGGGAACGTCGAGAGTGAATTGAATGGAATCCTTGCTTCCATCGCCGTTGGGGGAGAAGTAACTGTCGGTGATCGTGATGTTGATCGGCGTTGCCTGAGTGTTGATCAAGATGTTATCGATCTTCGCCCAACTTGAGTTGCCGGCCTGATCGGTGGCGCTGATTCGGTAGGAGTACACCCCGTCAGCTGCCAGAATTCCCTCTTCGTTGGTACCGTCCCAATCGAAGGAGCCGGGCTGATTGTTTTCCCAGCTAAAGGCGACGATTTCCTGGCCGCTCGCGTCCACGATCGAAGCGTTCCAGAGCAGCTCCTCGGACCCCTCCTGCTCGATCGGAAGGGTATCTTTATTGCCGTCGTCATTCGGCGAGAAGATGAGGTACGGGGTTTGCGTCGTGATTTCCGGCGCTGTGTTGTCTACGATCACCGTCCCCGACGGGCTCTCGCCGGTATTTCCATTGTCATCCCAGGCCTCGACCTTGAAGGTGTAGGTACCATCCGGTACCACGCTGCCTGTGTCTGATCGCCCGTCCCAGCGGATCTGCTCCGGCACGGCGATTCCGGTCTTCACGTAGGCCAGACGGGCAAGTACGTTCTTGAAGGTGACGTTCTCAGGTCTCTCATCCTTGTTGACGATCTCCCGTACCTGGTTCCCCTGACTGTCGAGAACGAGGAACCGATAGCCCTTGACAAAACGCTGATCGGTGATGCTCAAGCGTTTGAGCAGTTCATCCTGGGCCCCGTCGAGATTCGGAGAGATGTACTCCTGGTCGGTGTTGAGGCTGATCTCCGGGGCCTGGCGGTCGATCAGACCCACCGCAAAAATGGCTCCAGCGCCGGCGGCCCAGATATTGTTCTGCAGGGGCGAGGCAGCGGCGGTGACCTTCAACTCGCTCTGATTCTCCTTCACCGAAGTGCCGAACTTAAACGAAGCGCCGAAAGAAACGGGAATCCGCATCTCGCCGGGGGTGAGCTCGCTCAGCGCGAAACTACTGCCCAACAGCAGAAA
>JAGLQP010000297.1 GCA_023136785.1 Spirochaetales bacterium | reverse complement strand
GTGAAATAGGAAAATCGTTGAGTTGCAAATTTCCGCCATCTGTAGTATCAAGAATAGAGTGAAAGACAAGGGGAATCTATGAGTCTCACGATCCATGAAGTACAGACCAGGAAAGATCTGGGTCGATTTATCAAGTTTCCGTTCAAAGTGTATAAAAAAAACAAATACTGGGTCCCTCCTCTCCTGATGGATGAGTGGAACACACTGGAAGCGAAGAAAAATCCCGCTTTCAAACACTGCCGGGTGAAGTATTTCCTGGCGGATAAGGACGGAGAGCTGGTCGGCCGTATCGCAGGCATCATCAACGATCGATATGTTGAAAAATGGGGAAACAAACACTGCCGATTCGGCTGGTTTGACTTTATCGATGACAAATCAGTCTCCAAAGCCCTCCTGGAGGCTGTGGAAGAATGGGCGAGAGATAACGGCATGACGGCGGTCCACGGTCCGTTGGGATTCACCGATATGGATGGGGAGGGAATGCTGATTGAAGGTTTCGAAGAGCTGGGCACCATGGCAACCCTGTACAACCATCCCTACTATCCCGAGCATATGCGGGAGTTGGGGTACGGCAAGGATGTAGACTGGGTCGAGTTTGAAGTCCGCGTCCCGGAGAAAATCCTGGAGAAAGCGCTGCGGCTGCAAAATCTGGTGCTGAAGAGGAGCAAGCTGAGGATTGTCGAAGCAAAGAAGAAAGCACTTATTCCCTACGGCAAGAAGATGTTCGAGCTGATCAATGAGACCTACTCCGATCTGTACGGATTCGTCACCTTAACGGATGAGCAGATCGATGTATATATCAAGCAGTACTTTGGTTTCATTCATCCGGATTATGCGAAATTTATCACCGACGAGAATGACGCCCTGATCGCCTTCGGCATCGCTATGCCCTCACTGTCACGGGCTCTTCGGCGCTCCAAAGGACGGCTGTTTCCCTTCGGATTCATTCATCTTCTGTTGGCTTTGAAGTTCCCAAAGTATATCGACTTTCTTCTGATTGCGGTTCGCCCGGATTATCAGGCTCGGGGGATTACGGCCATCCTGATGACAGAGATGACGAGGAACTGCCTGAAAAACAAGATTATCAGCGCCGAAACAAACGTGGAGCTGGAAACCAACACCCAGGTTCAGGCGATCTGGAAACTTTACGATGCCCGACAGCATAAGCGCAGGCGCTGTTATATAAAAAACATATCGCAATCTTCGCGGTTATCCTAATATAGAAGCAGGATCGTACTTGCCCCGTCTGCAGGTTCTTTGCTGCTCGAAGGGCACGAATTGTTCAAGGAATCGGATCCTTGCTACTAACATGTCCTGTGAATGTATATAATATAGTTCATGTTCAACCTTGATCTCAGAAGAATCGCGCTGATTTTACCGGCCGTATTGGTTGGATTCACGATACATGAGTTTTCTCATGCCATTGTTGCGGTTAAACTCGGGGATCCCACACCCCGCGACCAGGGCCGCCTGACCCTGAATCCGGTGGCCCACATCGAACTGATAGGGCTGCTCATGATCCTGTTTGTCGGATTTGGCTGGGCAAAACCCGTCCAGATCAATCCCCACAACTTCAAGAATCCCAAGAACGATGAGATACTCGTGTCCCTCGCTGGTCCATTCTCAAATCTGTTGTTTGGAATTGGATTCGGATTGTTGTTAAAGACCCTGATTACAGTGGCTTCCGGGATTTTCTATATCGGTGCCTTCGGCGAAATCCTATACCAAATCCTCTCCTACTTCATCTGGATCAATCTGTTGCTCGCAGTATTCAACTTGTTTCCCATACCGCCCTTGGACGGCTCGCATATTCTCTTGTCTCTCATCCCTGACAGATACTCCAGATTCAAAACAGCTTTCAGCCGCTACGGCCGTTTCATCCTTATTGCGGCGATTCTTTTGGGAAGTTTCACAGGGTACAATCTTCTGCCCATCGGATTCCTAACGGGAAAGCTGTACAGCGGTCTGTTCAACTTATTGGGCATGTAGCGGAACCTCGTCGGATCGAACCTGAGGTGAGTGGGCGCCGCAGGATTCGGTGGACTCATACTGAACGATGCTTCTGTAGAAGCCGAACGCGGTTAAAACCTCCAATTTGGATTTGATGTTGTGTTCAAGATCGTAGTGGAAGAAGCCGGGAAACAGGTCTCGTGCCCGGTAATCATGTATTCCGGAATCATTTCGTAGCTGAACTCCAGCTTTTCCTTGTCCACCTCCTGGTAAATTCTGGTCTGAGGAAGATAACAGAGCAGAGACGGAAGCACCCGGACCCCGATCATTCTGAATGAGTTCATCAAAAAAACGGTTTGATAGAACTGCTCCATCGTCTCAAAGGGAAATCCCCAGATGAAGAAAGCGTCGACGCTGGGAAACACTTGAGCAGATTCCGAGACAATCTCGATGGCCTGCTCCAGGTCAAACCCTTTCACCGTCCGCTTCAGGATTTCCTCCGAACCGGATTCGACCCCGTAGCGCATCTCCACACAGCCGGCAAGGTCTTCACCGTGGACGAGATGATCGACGAGAATGGGACCTGCCACCTCCCCTTCCCCGTAGGCGATGATATCGATCTCGGGAAAACGGCGGAGAATTTCCGATTCTACAGACTTGGCGCCCACGCCGCCGAGAATGATGGTTTTTTGCGGGTACCGGTGCTTGAGCTCTTTTCCCAACAGGATGGCGAAAGGCAGCAGATTGGCCATGACCGAGATACCGATGATCGGCGCGCTGTCCTGGAGAAAGTCGATGCAGTTGTCGAGGGAGAAGGGATCCTCGTAGGTGTTCAACTGATAGTCCCGAAAATCTACGGTATAGCCGGCGTTTTCTATGGCCCGGGTGAGATACAGCGGACCCAGTGGAATATGCTGCTCTCTGTCTGTCTTATCAAAATATTTAAGATAAAGCATGTTCAGGTTTAAAATGGTGATATCACCTATTTCCACTGAGATACCAGTCCACCAGAACCCTTTCATTTTCGTGTTCAGCACGGCATTGCAGAATAAGGTCAATGCCTTCCAATTTTTCATTCCTTGGAATATTATGCTCATCCAGAGGATGTAGTATCGTGATCGGGGTGACCCCTGTGAATCGGTGATTATCCGTATCAATGGGACAGGGTATGTTGTCATCATAATATTCGTCATCAATGCCGCGGCTTTCCAACTTGTAATTAATAATCTCACCCATCTCTTTGAGTGCCTTGTAGTGGAATCTGCGTTTTCATGGATCGTAGGTTTCACTAAGGGGAGCGTACTCAGAAAGGAGATCCGGAACATCAAACCAGGCACTCGTTGATGGATAGGTGCCATGGTCATTTTTGTATGCCTCCAGTGCCCCTTGAACCACAACCATACGTTCTCTGGCCAGTTCTTCCTGGTCAATAC
>JAGLQP010000296.1 GCA_023136785.1 Spirochaetales bacterium | reverse complement strand
ACCCGGTTGGCAAATGCGGTGAGCAATCCCTACCTGACCATCCTGGGACATCCCAGCGGGGCTCTCCTGCTCTCCCGGGCAGGGTATGAGTACGACGAGGAGAAAATTTTTACGGCCCTGAAACAGAACAACGTGGTCCTGGAGCACAACTGCAATCCCCACCGCCTCGATCCGGATTGGCCGGTTCTCAAACGAGCCGCCCGACAGGGAATCAGGATCGCCCTCTGTCCGGATGCTCATTCGCCGGAGGATCTGCGGTATATGCGCTACGGGGTGCTGATGGCCCGAAAGGCCTGGCTGGGACCGGAGCATATCTTGAACTGTATGAGCCTGGAGGAGATCGATGGATTTTTCAAAGCAAGGAAGAAGCGAGCGGGCCATTGAAATCTTCACAATCCTCGACCGGGAGTACCCGGATGCCCGTCCCCATTTACAGTACCGCAGCGCCTTCGAGCTGCTGGTCGCCACCATCCTGGCGGCTCAGTGTACCGACGAAATGGTAAATAAGGTTACTCCTGAGCTTTTCCGTCGCTACCCCGATCCGGCCGGTTTGGCTGCGGCGGATCAGACAACCCTGGAGGGAATGATCAAGAGCACCGGCTTCTACAGGAACAAGACCAAGAACCTGCTGAACATGGCCAGGGCGCTCCAGGATCGATTCGACGGGCGTCTCCCCGAGACCGTGGAGGGGCTGGTACGGCTCCCGGGGGTAGGGAGGAAGACCGCCAATGTGGTGGCCGGCAACTGTTACGGCATTCCGGCGATCATCGTGGATACCCACTTCAAGCGGGTGATCGGACGTTTGGTGCTGAGCGAGGAAACCAATCCTGACAAGATCGAGTTCAGCATGTGGGATCTGGTGCCCGAGGTAAACCGAACCCGCTTCTCCCTGGTTATCAACGAGCACGGCCGCCGGGTATGCCCGGCCCGGAAACCACTCTGCCCGGAGTGCTCCATAACCGCTCTCTGTCCCTTTCCGGACAAAACGGCCTGAGGAGGTGCGACCTTGGCAGCAGCTGAGAACCCTACACCAAAAAAACTGCAGCAGGTTGACAGGAGAAGCTCCAATCCACTAGAATTTCTCTATGTTTGACACGTCTCTGGTAAAAGACCTCACCGAAATGTTTGGGAAGAGCCTCACCTTCAAAGATATCGAGGCGATCGGCGGCTATATTTTCAAGGATCACAGCTTCAGCACCCACACAATTGCCGGGGTGGGCAGGGGGGTGAGCATTTCCCCCCTGAATGCAGCCAAGACCCTCGTCCAGGAGTGCGAGAATAAGAAAAAAATCCTGGACCTGTTCACCTTCGCCTTCGAACTGGAGGGCGTGCCCCTGAATGGGCGGAACGTGAAACTGGAGGGGCTGGAGAACATTCTCTACAGGCTGTCCCGTACCGGGGTGTTCTACGACTATCAGAAGCGTAAGATCATCAATATCAAAGAGGACAAGTCGAGCCTGCTCAACTGGGGGGCACTGCGCAACGGAAAGGAATATCCCACAGTGATCGCTTCGGTGGATATCTGCCAAAACAGCGAGCTGGTGCGCAAGTACAAACCCGGCATGATGGAGAAGGTCTACTACCGGTTGTGGGGTTTCTTGAAGCACAAGCTCGATCTGTACGAGGGACGGATGTGGAGCTGGGCGGGGGACGGGGGCCTGTTTGCCTTCCGGGGAGAGAAGAGCATCCCCGATGCGGTCAGCTGTGCTTTGGAGATCCTCTACACCATGCCGGTGTTCAACGTTCAGCCCTACAAACCGATAAAGGACGCCATTTGCCTTCGCATCGCCATGGAGTTCGGTACGGTGAAGTTCCTCGAAGACACGGGCCGGATCGTCTCCGATGTGATCAACTACGCGGCTCACTTAGAGAAACAGGCCACGAAACCGGGCGCCTTGAGCATTTCCAATGACATCTATTCCAAACTTCCCGCTTCGATGAAGGATATCTTCACGGAGAAGCAGGAGTTCGAGGGCAAGACCGCCTGGTCTACCTCCGTCGCTTCCTGACGGCTTTCCCGCCTTTTCTTCGCCGCGGATCCTCCGCCGTCCATCCAACGTACGATTGCCCCAAGGCCCGACAAACAGTACTCAAAACAAACCGGACAATCGTTACCAGGGTGAGGTTCAGGGAGTGGCCAGCAGCGTCGGAAGCAAATACCGAGGCGAATCGGGGTCAAATCCCGGTGGTGTCCGAACTTCCTTCGAGGATCGCGACTTACGACTCCGTATTTACTTGACACATCGGAGCGTCAGCGACGTCTATCTAACGCTTGCAGGTCGTGGTATGACCCGCTCCCATTCACCTGTCTCAACATGATCGAAAAGCCACTCGCCGATGCGCTTCAAGTTTTTCAGTTTGATGGGGAGATTCTGCCGCCTGACGGGTACCATGTCTATGACCTCAAAACCGCATTTGGTCAGAACTTTTTTCAGACTGACAACGCACGTTTCGGCTCCGCCGCCGCCTCCGCCGGCATGACAGATACCTATAACGGGTTTGAAATTCTTGTTTTTGTTGGTTCTGCTGATGATTGGTGCGGTGCACCGCCGCAGACGATCTGTGAAAGTCCTCATGCTTTCACTCATATCTCCGTAATAAACGGGGGTGGAAAAGATTACGGCATCGGCGCCATCGATGTTATTCACTATACTATCGAAATCATCCTCTATGATACACCGACCTTCCGAGTGACAGATGCCCCACCCGTCCTCCTCGCATTGACGGCAGACCTCTAGGTTGAGCGAAGTCAGAAATAACTTTTCCGTGGCGGTGCCCTTCTCCTCGAGCCCGTCGAGAAGAGCCTGGGTCAATGCTGCAGTTTTCCCCTGCTGATTACGGCTTCCAAGCACAGCGAATACTTTCATGTTCAACCTCTCCTTATGTCGCTATGGGTTTTCTTGAGGATCGTGGAATGAATCCAGGGTACCTTACAATCCGTTCGGGCACAAGTATCCGCCACGTCGGTGATCGAGGTTACGTGTAGATTACTGCAATTTATATTTATTTCGAGCCGCGCAGGGTTTGGTCAACTACAGAAACGAATTTATACTATCTTAATCTCGCAAACAGTAAAAGATTAGTAGCTAGCTTGTTTTTTCCATAGAGGTTGTCCGAATAAGTTTCAAGGCGTACAATAGATTGTTAGGTGGAAGGCCGTGGCATAGAGACAATCAAGACTGTGCAAAGTCATGTGGAGGTGAATAATGAGATGGTGTAGTCTTTTCATCCTTGTATGCGCCTTGCTGATCGCATTTGGCTGCAGCACAGTCTCACAAATGGCCGTCGATAAAAGCGTCGATTTTGCCAATGAGCTGAAGACCGTCGTCATTCTTGGATCATCGGCAGACATGTTTCCTTCGAACATCATCGAGCAGATCCTGGGAAATGTAACCACAGTCTTTAT
>JAGLQP010000295.1 GCA_023136785.1 Spirochaetales bacterium | reverse complement strand
CCGGCGTCGTAGGATTTCAGCGTCCCGGCAACCATGACCAGTCCCTCTTTGGGGAGCACTGTGTCGACATGGAGAAATACAAGGTGGTTTGCCGAGGCGATTTGAGCGCCCGCATTCAATTGGACCCCCCTCCCCCGCCCGGTTACGATTTCGACCAGTCGGAAGGGATATCTTTTCTTTTCTACCGCTTGCAGGGTAGAGCCCCCGTCGCCATCTACGAGGATGACCTCGCCGCCTTCAATTCCCCGCAAGACACAGAGGTGGGCAAGGCAGTCATTGATGATCTCCTGCTCTTTGTACACCGGAATGATGATTGAAAATCGGTGCAGAGGATCGACCGGCACTTCACTGCCCTCGTTCCGGTATGACCCAGATCTTCTCGGGAGGCAGGGAAAAGGAGACCCGTTTCCCCTCCAAATCAGCCCCGGAATCGGCAGAAGCGATGACTTCCCACTCCGCGCCATCCACGTCGATCCGGTAGCGGTTGTGGGTACCCATATAGATCTGTCGTTTCACTAAAGCGTTAAAACTGTTCACCCCGTGATCACCGAAGAGGATCGACTCCGGACGGATGACCACGGTGACAGGACCCGCTGCCGCATCCGATTCCACTAGAAACTCCCCGATTGAGCAGGTGACACGCCGGTTCTCCTTGAATCCGGAAATGGAATTGTTGTTTCCGAAGAAAGAGGCGATCCGCCGGCTTGCAGGTCTCTCGTAGAAAATTTTACTCTCTCCGACCTGCTGGATCTTACCGTCAAACATCAGGGCGATTCGGTCCGCCAAAAGCACCGCCTCTTCCTGATCATGGGTCACAAAAATCGTGGTTACCCCGAGGGATCTCTGAATAGAGAGAATCAACTCCCGCATTTCATCCCGCAGATGGGCGTCGAGATTGGAGAGGGGTTCATCCAAGAGCAGCACCTTGGGCTGAAGAACCAACGCTCGCGCCAGAGCCGCTCTCTGCTGTTGGCCTCCCGAAAGCTGAGCCGGTTTGCGGCCCTTTAGCTTCTCGAGCTTCATCACGGCGAGTATTTCCTGCACTCGCTGAGCGATCACCTGCTTGTTCAAACGGCGCATGCGCAGGCCGAAGCCGACATTCTCTTCGATGCTCATATATGGGAAGAGAAGATAGTTCTGGAATACCATGACCGCTTCTCTCCGCTCGGGTTTGACATCCGTTACTCTGTCGGCGTCGAAATAGATCTCTCCGGAAGTGGGCCGCAGCAAACCCGCAATCAGTTTCAGAGTGGTCGTCTTCCCACATCCCGAAGGGCCGAGGAGAGAGACCAGCTCGCCCTTCTCTATCGTGAAATCGATATCTTTCACCGCCGGATAGGTTGAACCGGCATAACTGTGGCTCAGTTGATGCAAGGCTACAGAACTCATAATCGTCCAAATCCTCCCATAGCGCCTGACTCCCCGGATAGGTAGCGAGATGTGAACAGCAGGATCAATATCGCGGGAGCCAGAAACACGATACAAAGAGCCGTGGTCACGGCATTGTCTCCGGCCGCGGCGAAGGCAAACAAGAGCACCGGCAATGTAATCACCCGTCCGCCGCCGATCAACACCGTAAGGATGTACTGGCTCCAGGATATAAGAAAAACAAACAGAGAACCGGTCACGATTCCCGGCAGAATGGCCGGTAAGGTGACGTGAACAAAGGTCCGGATTCGGCCTGCTCCGAGGGAGTAGGCTTGTTGTTCGAACTCAACGTTGTAGTTGGCAAACACTCCGGACATCACCATGATCATATACGGCAGGCTGGGCAGCAGATGCACCAGAACTACTCCGAACAGGGTGTCCACCAGTCCAAGCCTGATAAACAACACATGGATCCCCATGATCACCGCCAAACCGGGGACGATGATCGGGGCCAGGATCAAGAACTCCACGAGGGTCTTCCCGCGAAACCGGTTCAGACCCAGCGCCCGTCCCGCCGGAATCCCGAGCACCGCCGCGCTTGCGGTAACAACGGCTCCAATTATGAGGCTGTTGATCAGCGCGTTAGCTACCTTGGACAGGGGTGAGCCTATGTAGGTCCAGGCGCGTCCACTCAGTTCCATTGGTAGGATTTCCGGGAAAAACCAGCTGTGACTGAAAGACCAGACCAGCAGCGGGATGACAGGCAAAAGCACCCCCACCACGATCGCGACGATCACGGCCACGTGGATCACCCGAAAACAGGCCGGGCAGCCCTTGACCTCGCGGCGGTCCCAGGAGGGAAAACGTCGAAGATCGATCACCCCGACCTCCTGAGGATACGTTGAGAGAGTCGGCGGTAGAACAAGACCAAGATCAACACAAATACGGCTATGAGAATGCTCATGGCCATAGCCTGAGGTCGCGCATCCAGATCCACGTCGGTATATAAACGATAGGAAAGCACGGAGAGCATGGCGGGATAACTTTTCCCCAGCAAAAAAGGCACTTCAAAACTGCTAAAGACGTAGGCGAAGATAATGATCGATCCTGGGAGAATCCCGGGGATGATCAGCGGCAGCAGCACATGCCGAAAGGTCTGCCACGAGTTGGCCCCCAAGGTCCTTGCCTGCTCTTCATAGTCGTTTCCCATCGACTGCAGCACGGCAAGGGCAATCAAACCGATGAAGGGGACCTCCTTCCAAACGTAGACCAGGATGACGCCGATACCCAGATCATCGAACACAAGGATGGGAAACTGGGCGGGGTCGCTGATCAGACCCACCTGGAAGGCTGCCCGGGCCATCAGGCCGCTCTGAGAGACGAGGAGCAACACTCCCACGGCCACAACCAGATGCGGTACGGTCAAGGGGAACTGGTAGAGAAAGCTAACGATCTTCTTTCCAACAAAGCGCTTGCGCAGGGTCAATGCGGTAGCGACGGCCAGAACTACCGCGAGCAGGGTAGCCAGCACCGAAATAAAAATCGTGAGCAGGAGGGAGGGAACAAATCCCGGACTTTTGATCAGCTGCAGGTAGGCATCCAAGTTGAATCCGTAGGCTCCGATGATGGGCATGTAGCCCAGGCTCTGGGAGAAACCCAGAGCCAGACCACCGGCAAAGAGAACAAGAATCACCACCAGTGCAGGGGCAAGCATGAATATCAGAGACAGCCCGGTGTTCATTATTTTTGCAGAACGTTCTCCGTCCAACCCTTCTCGATAGCTTCCAACCATGCAGCCTGAAGCTCCGGAATCTTGTGACTGGACAGCTCATCCGGCGACAGAACCGAGGGCGGACGGGGCACAGCTCCGAACTTCTCCCGCCACTGCCTTGGAAGTGAGCCCACGCTAAGCACGGTCAGATCGCCCCAAACCTCCGGACGACTCTTCTCGTACTGGGTCGCCGGGTCGAGGAGCAGATTGGCCAGTACCATGGCTGCAGCCTTGCTGGAGGAGTTATAAGAGATCGCTACGTAGTGGGTATTGCC
>JAGLQP010000294.1 GCA_023136785.1 Spirochaetales bacterium | reverse complement strand
TGGAGCGAGCCACCAGGCACTCACTGACATGGCATTCATGCGCTGTCTTCCTAATATGACGGTGATCGCTCCAGCTGATGCAACCCAGACCGAAAAAGCCATCAGAGCAGCAGCCGCTTATGATGGTCCGGTATACGTTCGCCTCGGGAAAATCGACGTCCCAATACTCTTCGAGCCTGACAGCGATTTCCGAATCGGAAAAGCTGTCTTAGTGCGGGAGGGATCGGACATCACGGTCCTGGTTACCGGGATTCTGCTGAGCCAGACGATTACGGCGGCAGAAATTGCGGAAAAGAAAGGAATTAACGTCGAGTTGATCCATGTTCACACGGTCAAGCCGATCGACAGAGAGATGCTTGTTCGTTCAGCGACAAAAACACGATGTGTGCTCACTGTTGAAGACCACAGTATAGTGGGAGGTCTGGCAAGCGCAGCAGCGGAAGTTTATGCACAACATCACCCCGTTCCTCTCACGATGGTTGGAGTTGAGGATGTGTTTGGTGAGTCAGGAGAGTTAGAACAATTGTACGAAAAGCACGGCCTTACAGCAGCCCAAATTGCTGATAAAATTTGGATTGCCGTCCAGAGAAAATGATCAGTATATCGAGGAGGGCTTGAGTTGAAATCCGCTTGGATAACAGGAAAACTACAGATCGAGGTTCGCGAGGAAGACGACCCGAGCCCCGCAGCCGACGAGGTGGTGATTCGAATCCGGGCCTGTGGCATCTGCGGGACCGATCTTCATTTTTATCGCGATTTTCCGGGCAGCGCGCCGATTCCTTTGGGACACGAGGTGGCCGGCACGGTCCATGAGACCGGCGCCGCGGTTGATGATCTACAGATTGGGCAGACAGTAGTTGTCCAGAACCACGTGCCCTGCGGAATATGTACCCCCTGCCTGATGGGCAAGCCGGAGTGCTGCAGGAACATTCAAACCTACATGGATGACCGAGCCGCCTTGGCCGAGTACCTCAGGGTACCAAGAAAAATGGTGGTTCCCTATACAGGTATCAGCTTCGAGGAGGCGGTCCTGGCTGAGCCGCTCACAGTAGCCTTCGACCTGTTAAGCAGGGCGCAGATAGAACCTTTTCAGAGTGTCTGCGTGTCCGGCCCCGGCATCATCGGCCTGTTCTGCACGAAGCTGGCGACTGAAGCCGGCGCGCGGAAGATTGTGGTGTTAGGCAGAAGTTTTCAAACGAAAAGAGGTGGTATTCGAATGGAGGCTGCGCAACGGCTTGGAGCTGCGGTCGTGGTCGATACAGATGAGGATGCCTGGGTCGATACGGTAAAGGAAGCTGTGCCTGATGGATTCGAAAAAATAATCGTGACCTCGCCACCCCACTCCATCCCCGCGACCTTCGAGCTGGCTTGTTTCGGCGCCGACATAATATACAACGGGATAAGCTTCAGAGAGCAAGAGATTACTTTTAATGCCAACACTTTCCATTTCAAGAAGCTGGCCTTGATCGCATCCCACGCTATTCCGAATTGGGGCTTCCCCCTGGCCTTTGAGCTGCTGTCCCAGAAGTTGTTCAATTCCGCCCGTCTTGTTACTCACAGCTTTGCTTTTGAAGATATCGAGAAAGCTTTTACCATCGCCGCAAGTCGCGATGAGGCGGCAATCAAGGTGGTGATAACACTTTAGAGGAACGGCACTCGAAGGACTGCGCTATGTCCTACGGTTTTTCTGTGTGTTCCACGCCTTCATGAAACCTGTTTTCCTCGCTTTGCGTCCTTAACCAGGCGGTAGATCGCTTATGGCGAGCGAATACTTTTGCGTTGTACCGCCTTGCCACGTACCGGTGTAGGTCGCTACCTCGTTGCCGTTTGTGCTGGCTCTAATCCTTGTCCAGATGACAGGCAAATACTCTCTTGAGGTAACGGATTTACTTAATCATGGGTCAGTCGTTCAGCGGTTTTTAAAACTTGCAGAGCTTCATCTTTGGAAGAGGTTTCGATCGCGAGGTATAGACCTGAGGAAGACAGCTGCTCCATGAGCGGTTGCAGCCATCTTGACTCGATCTTTAGGAGCAATCCTTTCCCCGCCAGCTGTATTTTCTTCAACTCCGGAATAAATTTGATCGGTGGAGGTTGTCCTTCCACACAGGTCCATTGGATCATCTTCAATCGTTCTATAGAAAGAATCATATCCAGGTGCTTGAGTTGATCGATTCCATCAAAATGGTAAAGCGCATAATCCAGAAGCCCCGACTGCTCTTCCAGCTCCGGCATGACAAACTCCGAGAAATGCTCCGGGGAAATCATAACGGATAGATCGCACTGCAGCTGGGCGTGAAAGCCGGGTGCCCATGTATGCAGCCATCCAATCGTACAACCCCCGTCGTTGTTGTTCCAGACAATCTCTCGAACCATCCGATTTGTCTTCAACCAGATATCCTGAATCGTATCCAAAGCTTCATGAACCTGTTGCCTCTGCACGATTAAATCTGTGAGTAGGTTCTCACTGCCCCGCAAGTGGGCAAGCGCATCCAAATTGCCGCTGATATCAGGCATGGATACGAAGTACTTTCCCTGACTCTCTTCAGTCAGGAAACGAGCCAAATCAAGGGTTTTCCTGTACAGAGAATTCTCCAGATCAAACTCGAGAGCATCTTGTTTCCAATCATGGATGAGAGGGAAAAACCAGACCGTCCTTTGGTCTAAATGATAACGGCTGTTCCTGAAATAACCGGCATGCCCCGAAGCCCCCAGATTCAGAAAAATTTGGGGGAAGGCGTCTCCCAAGAAATAGGTGTGATGAATCCTCTTGAGGTTCCGGGTTAACACCTTTTCTCCGTCGAACCAGTATTTCTCTTGTTCCTCAGGATCCGTTGGAAAGGGTTCTTGTTCGTAGTAATGACTGTCTCTGGGCGCAAAAATGGCGATGCAACAGCGGTCGATGATCTCTCTCTGCCATAAAGCTTTAAAGCGTTCTTTTGATTTTTCCCAGTCCTCCCGGTTACTCATATGTAATTCAATGCCGTTTTACTTTGGTAATGCATTATATGAGACAAATAAGGACAGCTATCCCTTGATAGCTCCTGCCACAAGGCCCTCAATGAGTCTCTCCCTGGTGACGGCATAGAAAATCAGTAGAGGAATCACAGATAGGATAAGAGCTGCCATAATTGTGGGTACATCGGATCCAAACTCACCCTGAAAGTTCCACAGAGCCAGAGTCAGCGGCCTTTTGGTTCTAGCGCTGATCAGAACGAGCGGGAAGATGAAGTCATTCCAGAGGATAACGGAATTGTAGATACCTACCGCCGTCATTGCGGGCCTGGAAATGGGAAGCACAATGTGCCGGAAATTTTGCCACTTGGTTGAACCGTCTATGTATGCCGCCTCTTCCAAGCTCTTGGGAATCCCTCCCATGAAGGAAACCAGGATGAACACGGTGATGGGCATATTGAAGG
>JAGLQP010000293.1 GCA_023136785.1 Spirochaetales bacterium | reverse complement strand
AAAACCCAGGAGCTGCAGAAGAAGTACGATATCCGCTACGACCCGGAAAAACCTCTCGACCTGGACGGGACCACGGCGGACCGTCTGTTCCAGGCAGGAGTCGAGCTGTACCTCGACCAGGGGACTTACTGCAGCACCACCCATCGAGTCATCAGGGTCAGCGAAGAGGAGCTCTTCGACGCGATCGCGGCCTGCCCAGAGGAAATCGAGCTGGGCGAGGGAGATGATCGGGTACGCATGGTCCATCGGGAGGTTGAAGGAGATCAGCCAACGATCGTGGTGGCGGGGATCCAAACAACCCCGTTCAGCGATGAACAGATGATGTTCACGATCTACCAGGGCTGTGCCGGGGATCGCTGCGTGGACGGAATCTGGGGCGGGATCCTGCTCAAGATCGACGGACGGTACGAGGTGGTGGCCGGCACCCCGTCGGAGATCTACCAGTATCGAAAGACCGTTGAGGTCCTGCGCAAGGCCGTGGCCGCGGCGGGCAGACCGGGCATGATCACCATCAACAACGCTCCGACCTGCAGCGCCACCATCGCCATGTTTGATGAGCAGCGGGGACTGCGTCGCTCCGACTACATGGAATCAACAGGGATGTCGGAGATGAAGGTGGCCTACGACGACCTGAACCGCAGCGCCTTCGCCCTGACCCACGGGGTCCCGATCCACGGCACCCACAGCTCGGTGATCGGAGGTTTCTCCGGCAATCCCGAGGGGGCGGCCATCACAGCGGTTGCGGCCAGCTTCGGCCTGGTGTGCGTGCACAGGGCGGTCTGCTTTCGCTGCGGCACCGTTGATGCCCGCATCAAGAGCCGGGTCACCCGGAAGCAGCTGTGGGTCGCCGGTACCGCCATCCAAGGCCTGAACCGCAACACCCGCCTGATCGTGGACGGAACCATCGGCGATCATCCAGCCGCCGGTCCGGGGACCAAACAGTACCTCTACGAGAGCGCCGCCGGGCACATCGTCTCCACGGTCATGGGGGCCCACTCCACCGAGGGGACCCGGAAGTTCGTGGTCGGAAACACCTGCAACTACGGCACTCCCCTCGAGTCCCGCTGGATGGGGGAGGTATGCAAGGCAGCCGTGGGCATGGATCGACGGACGGCGGATCGAATCGTTCGTTATCTGCTCGACAAGTACGAAAACAGCCTCACCGATGCTCCTGCGGGGGAGATCTACGAGAAGCTCTACGATATGAAAACGAATGAACCCATCCCCCACTATCAGTTGCTGTACGATGAGGTGAAAAAAGAACTTAAAGAGCTCGACTTAGACTTACAATAATCGTGGAAGATCCTTTCGTGGGGAAAAATTGCCGTCTGCTTTTTCAATTACTATTAGATAACGGTTCATTCACATCTCCTCGTGTCCTTGCGAGATACCAATCCTCTTCTTCGATAACCGAATAACGTCTCGTATCTTCATGTACTATGGGTAAGGTCCTCATAAAAATGTTAATGTTGAGCTGACCCGCCGCACCGGACTAAGATTCGCTCTCAGTGCAGTTCCGCTTGCCGGCCGTTGCTATTGGAGGTTCCGCGGTCGGGTTCGAGGACATGTTGTGTTCTCAGGCTTTTCTCTTTCTGAGATGGATTTCGGGAACGGCTCCGAGAGCATCTGCCAGTCGTCTGAGAAACGAAAGTGAGATGTTCTTGTAGCTCCCCGATTCGATCCGAGCTATTGCTGGCTGAGACGTTCCGACCTGTTCCGCCAGTTCTTTCTGTGTGAGATTGCGTCTCTTGCGAAGATCGATTATTTCTCTTGCAAGAGTGAACTCCTCTTCTATCGCGTCGTATTCTCTTCTCAGTTCAGGGTCTTTGAGTTGCTCCTGGCAAAACTTCTCATATCGCATCGACTTCATCTCCGCCCTCCTCGCATGAACTGTTCTTTAATTCGAATCGCCCTATCGATCTCCGCTTGGCTCGTCTTTTCACTCTTCTTCACGTATCCAGAGGTTACGACGTAGATCATGTCCTTGTGATGAAAGTAGAAAAGCCGGCATATATTGCTCGAATACCTTACTCTCAGTTCCCACAAATCGTGGTCCGCTAGCTTGCGGGAGTGAGGCATCGGTAACTGTGGGCCAAAGTGCCGCAGCAACTCGATCGTCCGCAGTGCTTTTGCCTTCAGTTTAACTTCGAGGCTACCTATAAATTCCATTGCCGGGGCTAATAGGACCACTTCGAATTGCATGGTAGAGTATATCAATATTGGTATTTTACGTCAAGACTGGTACGCGTTAAACCGTTACCTGCGCCGACGCTGTCGATGGTTGCGTCGTTTCCGCAACGGTCGCGGACCAGGCTTTTTTCGACTGCGCCCAGTCCGACATTGTTCGTTCATCTGGGAACACAACATGACTATACAAATCATTATAGCCACTTTGGGAGGTTGGGCAGCCCTATCCTTGGTCGAAATCCCGTAAGATCTTCGCCGCTTCCTTCATCTGCGCGTCGGTCAGACTCTGACTGCCCTGACGCATCCAGCGGCTGCCCCGACCGGACAGTTCCGAGGCAGCCTTGGCGGCGGCTATAGAGTTCCCGCACAGACGGATGATGCCGTAGAGGATGTTGATCCGCGCCTGACACTCCCGTACGGTTTGCCAGTCCCCGTCCCGGGCTGCCTGGTAGATCTGGATATAGGGCTCGATGCGGGCGTTCCCCAATCCGGTGACGATACCATCGCAGCCGATCATCAGGGACGGTCCGTCCAGGTAGTCCTCCCCCTGGATCCAGACAAACCCTTCCGGGCTATCGCCCAACACTCCCCGGCTGAAACCGATGAAATTGCCCGTGGAATCCTTGAGTCCAACCACATTTTTCTCTTCAGCCAGCTCGAGAATGGTATCCAGAGCGATAGGGTTATGGGTGTTTCCCGGAATGTTGTAGAGGATCAGCGGGGCGGGGGCGGCAGCGGCGACGCGGCGGTAGTGTTCCAGGATATCCTCCTGCCGCATGGAGAGGTAGTAGGGGGTTACGGCGACAATAAAATCCGGTCCCGTCGATTCCAATGCACGCATCTGCTCCAGCACGGCGTCGGTCGAAGGCTGAATATAGGCGGCGCAGAGGAACTGCCTCCCTTCGGCTACACGGCGAACGACCTTGAACACCTCGCCCTTCTCCTCCGTGCTCAAGTAGGCACCCTCGGCCGTGGTGCCGCCGATAAAAAAACCGTTCACTCCCGCATTGGAGAGATAGGCGGCCTGCTTTTCCAGCAGACCGTAGTCGATCTTGCCCTGCTGGTTCATAGGAGTGATGATTGCCGGGATCACTCCATTCAATTGCTTGGTCTCTTTGGCTGTCATATACTTTACCTCTCTATTTCAAAGCATTTTCTAACCGTTTTTTCAGGTCCGGGATCGCCTCCCCACCCCTGGCGTCGTTGGCCAGTTCCTGACGAAACATCCACTCCAACAGCTT
>JAGLQP010000292.1 GCA_023136785.1 Spirochaetales bacterium | reverse complement strand
TCCTTCATGTCCGCGGAGCCTACGGTCCGAAGCACCTCCTCCACGTCTTTGCGCTCAATATCCTTTCCGACTTGTATTATATACTCAAGCAACACCTTCAGGAAGACCTTTTGGCTGTCATCAAATGGAACCGTCGACAAATTCCGCATTATCTCACCGAAATGGAGACTCAATTGCGTAAGGGCGTACTTGAAGGTTTTTATCGCGGCTCGAAAGAGCATGGTACCACGAAGATTCACGTCACCCAGCTGTTGAAGGTTGAACATCACTGCCCGGAAACTCGGGATATAGGATCCAAGCTCCTCTCCGATCTCCACGTAGGATGAGAAATCCAGCGGCAGCCTCCACCTTCTGGATCCATGATAGAAGATCATGGGGATAATCGGCGGCAGCTTTTTTAGCCTCTTGTGTTGGGCATGTTCTTTCTCCCAGATCCGAACCATATAGGCCAGCAATTTCAGCAGCGTCCATCTGTATGGGTAGGACTTGTGTTCCACGAGGATGTACACTAGAAGCGGTGAGTCGCGCAGTCTGGTGCGAATCAGGATATCCGACTGATGAGTGACGAGTTCCTCATCGATATAACTCTCCCTGGAAATCTCGAGCGAGGACAGATCGAGCATCCTGAGAATCGGGTTTGGCAGGGCGTTGCGCAGAAGATCACGGGCATTCTCCTCCTGGGAGAACGTGGCGTGAAAAAATTTGTCGTGGGGATGGTTGATCTTGCTCATACCCCGTACAACGGGGAGATCGAGCTTATTGCTTCAAAGTGGTCAAGAATAAAGAGGCTGCAGGGCACCGTGCGGTGTCCTTGCTACAGGGCTATCGACTTCTTCGGCGCAGGTTACTCAGGAATCTGAACAGAGAGATGCCGCCGGCGATGATCAATCCGATTCCGGCCACGGGCATCAGCCAGCCGACAACAGGGCCGATCACGGGGATCGAGGCCACGATCGTGGCTGCTCCGGCGCCCAGAGCGATCATTCCCGCAGTACGATCTTCTCTGGAGGAAGCGATCACCAGGCCGGCGATCGTGACGATTCCGCCGGCGATCAAACCCGGTACGAATCCTGCCGAGGCGATGGCTTTGAGGATCAGCAAACCAATGCCGCCGCCGATCCCGACAACGCCCTGCACACCCTGTTTTACCAGCTGGTTACGCGGAACGATATCTCCCATTTACTGCTCCTATCACGGTTGATTCACTATTTATTAATATAATGATTCAAACCCCTAATCGTGTTACCGAATTTTCATTTTATTAACCAGGGAGCTCCTGCCGATCAGCGCGGCACCCAACTCCGCCTGCCTGTCCCGGTTGAATGCATTTCACGCCTCAGTCGTTACATCCAGCCCCGCTGCGCCTGCTGGGCCAGGTACAGATCGATCAGCACCAGGTTGACCATATGCTCTACCACAGGGACCAGGCGAATCACGATGCAGGGATCGTGCCTGCCTTCGATGGTCAGCTCGGTCGGCCTGCCTTCGGCATCTACCGTGTTCTGGACCTTGCCGATAGAAGCGGTGGGCTTGACCGCAGCCCGGCAGACGATAGGTAATCCCGTGCTGATTCCCCCGGCCATGCCCCCGGCCCGATTCGTTTCAGGAAGTACGTCGCCCTCTGATTCGTTGGTGAACAGGTCATTGGCCTGGCTTCCCCGCATCTCGGCCAGCCGGAAACCCTCGCCGAACTCGATCCCCTTGACCGCTCCCAGGGAGAGCACGGCCTGGGCGATTCGGGCGTCGATCTTTCCAAACACGGGATCGCCCAAGCCGGCAGGTACTCCATATGCCCGGACCTCCACGATGCCGCCGACAGAATCTTGCTCCTCCCCGGCTTGTTTGACCGCCTCTTCCATGGCTTTGGCGGTTTTCGGGTGGGAACAGCGCACCTTTGATCCGTAGATGCCTGCCCGGAGCCCTGCCAGCTGCTTCGCATCCACCGCCTTCGCCGAGACGATATCGCTGATCTCCGGCTCTGAGTCATCCAACCAGACACCACCGATCATGCGGGCGAAGCTCACAACGTGAATCCCCTTTTCGGCGAGCAGCTTTCGCGCTACCGCCCCGGCGGCAACCCGGGCTGCGGTCTCCCGGCCGGAGGAGCGGCCGCCGCCGCGGTAATCTCTACGTCCGTACTTCATCTGATAGGTGAAGTCGGCGTGGCCCGGACGGTACAAATCCTTGAGCTTCGAGTAGTCGTAGGGCCGCATGTCCCGGTTGAAGATGATCAGGGCGATCGGAGTGCCGAGGGTCCTGCCCTCAAACACACCCGAGAGGATCTCCACCCGGTCCGGTTCTTTGCGGGTAGTGGTCAGCTCGCTCTGCCCGGGTTTGCGCAGGTCCAGTTCGGCCTGGATCTCCTCCGGCACAATCTCTATCCCGGCGGGACAGCCGTCGATCACCGCTCCGATGGCCGGGCCGTGGGATTCCCCGAAGGTGGTAACCCGAAAGGTCTGTCCGAAGGTATTCATATCCGCCTACCAATCCTGCCATGGGCTTTCCGCCAAACATTATCCCCCGGCTCATGAGGTCCTGTTCTTTTAGGCATAGATATCGTTCTCCCATTTCGGGGAAACCTCGGGATGGGCGAGGATCTTGTCACGGAACAGCTCCCGGATCTTCATCAACCGCTCTTCGGTCTTGGCCTCGAAGATGATCACCAGCTGGGGAAGGTTCGAAGAAGCCCGGACCAGACCCCAGCCATCATCGAACACTACCCGGGCACCATTGATGTCGATTACCTTCTCCCCGTATTCCTTCTTGAACTCCCCCACCAGCTCCTCCACGACCCGGTACTTAACCTCATCGGGGCAGTGGGCGGCGATCTCCGGAGAGGTCACGTACTTGGGAACCGTCTCTAGAAGTTCGGCGAAGCTTTTCTTCTGGGAGGCGAGGTACTCGAGCAGCCGCACCGCGGCGTACAGGGCGTCGTCGAACCCGTAGTAACCCTCGTTGAAAAAGATGTGACCGCTGCGCTCCCCGGCCAGCTCGGCGTTCAGCTCATGCAGCTTGGCCTTGATGTGGGAGTGACCGGTCTTCCACATCACCGGCTTACCCCCGTTAGATTCGATCTCCTCGATCAAGGCCTGGGTGCACTTCACGTCGAACACGATTTGGGAACCCGGCTTCCGGGCCAGCATCTGGCGGGCAAGGAAGATCAGCATCACGTCGCTCCAGACGTCCCTCCCCTGTCCGTCCTGCACGCCGATTCGGTCCCCGTCGCCGTCGAAACCCAGGCCGATGTCCGCCTGGATGTAGGGGTGGGTGACCATCTCCCGCAGGCGTTTACGCGCCTTCAGGTTCGACGGATTGGGAAAATAGTTGGGATAGGAGGTATCCGGATCGCAGTACAGCTGAAAGGTGAGGCAGCCGATTCGCTGCAGGATCTCGTAGGCAAACACCCCTGCCCCGCCGTTCCCGCATTCCACCACTACTT
>JAGLQP010000291.1 GCA_023136785.1 Spirochaetales bacterium | reverse complement strand
CTTTTGGATCTCCATCCGCAACACCATCTACTTTGTAGGGGCCAGTATTTCCGTTCAAGTGGTTCTGGCGCTAACCCTGGCCATTATCATCTTTGTGGGGCGGTTTCGAATGAGCGTGTTGATCCGCACCATCATCTTTTTTCCGGGGGTTCTGGCGCCGGTGTCGGTGAGCCTGGCCTGGCGGCGGATGTTGGAACAGGATGGTGTGATCAACCGAATATTGGGGGGGATCGACTTCAGCTGGCTGTCCAGCGTGCAGCTGGCCATCTGGTGTGTCATTTTTGTGAGCATCTGGCAGTGGGTGGGGTACAACCTGGTGATTTTCTATGCGGGTCTGCAGTCGTTGGACATCGAGTTGCTGGAGGCGGCCGATGTGGACGGGGCAGGCTGGGGGGTGAAGATCAACCGCATCATCATCCCGCTCATGAAACCTACGATCTTTCTCAACGTGATCCTAAATCTGATCGGCAGCTTTCGGGTGTTCGACATCGTGTACGTGCTGACCCGGGGAGGGCCGGTACACAATTCTGAAGTCCTGACCACCATCATGTTCTACTACTCCTTTGCCGCCAACGGCCCCAACAAGATGGGCGTGGGCTCGAGTGTGGCGGTGATCATGTTCGCCGTGGTGTTGGTCTTCGGCTTCTTTCGGATCCGGGCTTTAAAGCGCAGTGAGGGTGCCCTATGATCGCCAACAGCTACGGCATAGACCGCAAAAGGAATCCCGTATTTTTTGTCGTCACCCGGGTGATCGTGGTGCTGACCATTATCGGTATCCTCTTTCCCATCCTCTACATCTTTTCCCTCTCCCTGCGCACCGAAGATACCGTGTATCAGGATACCCTGGTGCTGATCCCCAAAGAGGTGACCCATGAGAACTACGTCAACGCCTGGAACCTGGCCAAGACACGGCTGAACGTCTCCTTTCTGCAGATGTTCCGCAACAGCGTGATCTGCACGATGAGTGCCATCGTGCTGGCTATTGTGCTGGCCTCGCTGTCCTCCTTTTCCTTCAGCCATTATCGCTTCAAGGGCAAAGAGGTGCTGTTCACCACCATCATCGCCAGTTATGTGGTTCCGGCGCAGGTTCTGCTTATCCCTCTGTTTTTCGTCATGGCACGACTGGGCATTATCAACACCTATCTGGCGGTAATATTCCCCTATATCGGCTTCTCCGTACCCATCGCCACACTGATTCTGCGTTCCTTCTTCGAGCAGATACCGTATGAAATCAAAGAGGCGGCAACCATCGACGGGGCGCGGGACCTCCAGATACTGAGCCGAATCATCATTCCCCTGGCCGCACCGGCGATCGCCTCCTGTATCATTCTGCTCTTTCTGGAGACCTGGAATGAGTTTATCTATGCCCTGGTGTTTTTACAGAAGCCGGCGATCCAGACGATTCCGGTCGCCATTGCCAAGATTGCCGGCGGCAAGTTCAGGCTTCCTCTGGGAACCTACGGTGCAGCCATCATGATCACGGTGTTCCCCATCATGGTGGTCTTTATCGTTTTTCAGAAGTGGTTTGTAGCCGGTGTAACCATGGGCGCCGTCAAAGGGTGAACACCAAGCCCGGTATAAGCGATCAGACAATTTCAGATTTTCAAGGAGAATCCCAAATGAGCAGCGATTTCGAAACAGTGAGACAGCGTCTGCTGGAAGAAAGGAAAAAAACCGGGATTCGGCCTAAAGTCGGTCTGCTGCCAACGGGGCATTTCCGCTATTGGCCTCAGTTCCCCCAGCTGAAGGGCATGGGTCTGAAGATGTACGAAGACCTGTTGGCCATGATCGGACAGTGGGCGGAGGTCGTGGTTCCCGATCTGGTGGATACTGCCGAGAAGGCAGCCCAGGCCGGGGAGCTGTTCAAGAAGGATCCGGTGGACATGGTGCTGATCTTTCCACTGGGCTACACCACCAGCATGATGATCGTTCCGGCGGTGTACGATCTGGATGTACCGATTCGGCTGTTGAATGCCCATGTAGATCGCACCTACGATTACACCACCGCCGACACCACGGTCTATCTGTACCATGAGGGGGTTTGCTGTATCCCGGAGTATGCCGGTGCACTGGTGAATCTGGGCAAGCGGTTTAAAGTCAGAACCGGATATTTCGACGATCCCCGGCTGCAGCGGGAGCTTCAGGCGGATTTCCGGGGAGCGGCGGCCGCCCGGTTCTTCAAAAGCATGAGGGTAGGGTTGATCGGGGAAGTGTACACCCACATGGCCGATATGCCCATCGACGAGCACCGCCTGCTCAAAGCCACGGGAAAAATGCTGGAACAACCCGAGGTGGAAGAGATCGAGAATGCCTTCAACCGGGTTACCGAGGAGCAGCTGGAGGATATGTACGGCCAGTTTCGAGCTCTGTACGAAGTGGATGAGTCCGTTACCAACGAACACATGCGTTTCTCCGCTCAGGCGGCGGTGGCCTATGATGAGATCATCAACAAGTACGACATATTCGCCTTCGGGTATTACTGGTGGGGCGAACGGGAGCTGGTCACCCAGCTGCGCTCTCAGTCCAATCTGGCTGTGTCCCGGCTGGCGGCTCTGGGTCGACCGGGGGTTACCGAAGGGGATGTGAAATCGGCCATGGCGGTGAAGATCATGGATCTGCTGCAGGCCGGGGGCATGTTCGTGGAGTTCTTTGCCATGGATTTTGAAGAAGAATTCATGCTAATGGGCCATGACGGCCCGAGCAACATCAATATGGCCAAGGGACGGCCGCGCCTGCAGCATTTGGAGGTGCATCACGGAAAAACAGGCCACGGTCTAGGGATCGATTTTGACATGGAGGAAGGGCCGGTGACGTTGTTAAATCTTACCCAATTTGATGCCGGTGAGACCTTCAAGCTGATCTACTCCGTCGGCGAGATCATTGCCGGACCGATCTTGAGCATCGGCAATCCCAACTGCCGGGTGCGGCTGCAGAAGCCCCTACACGAGTTTATGGATGCCTGGTGCCGGCAGGGACCGGCCCACCACATCGCCATTGGCTACGGCGATGTGAGCCAGGAGCTGGAGATCTTTGCCGAGGCAATGAAGTTTACCCTGGTGCGGGTGTAGCTTCAGAGGAGTACAGACGGTGAAACCCCGGGAGCGGGTGCTGAGAGCATTTCGAAGACTCGAAGGGCTTCCCGATCGGGTGCCCATTCAATTCGATTTGTGCACTCAGCTTTTGGAGCACTTTGCCCAGAAACTCGATCTGCCCCTGCATTACACGCGCAATTTGTTCGAGGATGTGACCTACCGCATCAGCGGCAATGAAATACGGACCGCCCTGGGAAGCGATGTGGTTCTGACCGGGGCCTCCGAAATATCCGAATCGGTGCAGAGGTTGGACGACGGAACCTGGTACAACGAGTACGGCATGCGTATGGGCCAAGGGGAAATCTATGTGGAGATCCTCACCTTTCCCCTGGCTGAGGTGCAGACCGTCTCCGATGT
>JAGLQP010000290.1 GCA_023136785.1 Spirochaetales bacterium | reverse complement strand
CTCGCGACGGCTGTTGTTAAATATTCACTTCTTCGATGATGGATCGTGGACAGCTCTGACGCCGGCCGGCGGGATTCGCCTCAGTCGTGAGGGGGATTGGTTCTAACCTTGAGGATGCCATCGGTAACAGCTCTGCGGATCTCCCGAAGATAGGCGCTGCGCTCTCGGCTGTGTACGTACACCGTATCGAGTAGAGATACCCGATATCGGGGTCGGACCCTGTTCAAAGCGTAGGCTGCGACATCCAGGATGCACTCAGAACAGGTGCACAGGTCCGGATATTCGGGAAGCTGCCGACCTATCTCGGCGACGACCAGCTCCTCAGTCTCGTTTACCAGACTTTCAAAGTTATACTGATCCTCAAACACCATACCTTAAGTATCTACACCCTTGGTCATATTTTCAAACTTCGTGTACTCCGGAATGAAAGCGATTTTCATACTGCCCACCGGCCCGTTTCTCTGTTTGGCCACGATCAGGTCGGTCTCTATATTGCGAGGCAGGTCCTCACTATCTCCGGAGAGTCGTTCCCGATGCAGAAAGATCACCACGTCCGCATCCTGCTCTATTGAACCTGATTCCCGCAGATCCGCCAGGTTGGGTTGCTTGCCTTCGCTCTCCCGTCGCACCTGGGACAGAGCGACGACCGGAATATCCAGCTCTCTGGCCAGAGCTTTTAGGGAGCGGCTGATCTCGGCGATCTGTTCGTGGCGGGGGAGTTCTTTGTTTTCCGACGTGATCAGAGTCAGGTAGTCGATGAATATGATGGCAACGTTGAACTGATGCCGCATACGCCGGGCCAGAGCCCGTAAATCCAAGAGCCGGAGGGAAGGCGAATCCTCGACGTACAGCGGGGCCTCGTAGATCTTGCTCGCTGCTTCTGTCAGCTTGTGAAAATCCGACGGTTTCAAGAATCCCGAGCGCAGGCTGTTGGAACGGATTCGGGCTTCACTGGCCAGCATTCTCTGCATCAGAGCCATGCTCGACATTTCCAGGGTAAAGAAGCCGACGGGGAACTTGTTGTGAATCGCCATGTTTGCCGCCATGGTCAGGGCAAGGGCGGTTTTACCGACAGAAGGCCGTGCCCCGATAACGATAAACTCGGAGTTCTGAAATCCGCTGGTCAGCATGTCAAGCTCAGAAAATCCGGAAGGGATCCCGATGTAGGCATCCTTGGTATGGTAGAGTTTCTCGATCGCTTCGATGGTTTTGGCGACAATCTCCTTGGCAGGTTGAAAGGTACCGGAGTGCTGCTTATCCGTGATTTCGAAGATCTGCCTCTCCGCCTCTTCGATGATCAGTCGCACTTCCCGGCTGTCGTCGTAGGAGTCGGAGACGATGGAAGAGGCAATTCGGGCCAGATGCCGGCGTATACTGCAGTCCTGAACGATCTGGGCATAGTAGCGGACGTTGGCACTGGTGGGGACGGCAGAGGTAAGCCGGGACACATATGCCGCCCCGCCGCTGGTTTCGAGGAGCTTGTCGTTCTTCAGTTCCTCTGTCAGGGTGATCAGGTCAATTGCTTCGTTTCTGTCGAAAAGGTTGAGGATGGCCTGATAGATCCGCTGGTGAGCCGTTTTGTAGAAATCTTCAGATCTCAGGTAGTGGATCACCGTGCCGAGAGCTTCTGTGTCGAGCAGCAGCGCCCCCAATGTGGCGATCTCGGCATCCTGGTTGTTGGGAGGGATCTTATCTTTTAGGCCCGTTGTTGCCATGGGCAGTACCTATTTCTCTTCAGCAGCCTCTACCAGAACGTTGATCTGTGCTTCTTCGTTGCCGTACAGCTTTACCTTCACCGTGTAGTTGCCCACCACACGGATATTGTGTTCCGGAACCTCGACCCGTTTCTTCTCGATAGTGTAGCCCCGGTTTTCAAGTTCCTGAACCACCATGGCATTGTTTACCGAGCCGAACAGCTTCCCGCTGTCTCCGGCAGGCATGGTAAAAGTGAGCTCTTCGCTCTCCAGCCTCTCCTTGATGCCCATCGCCTCCTTGCGCTTCTCCTCTTTGCGCTGCTCGATCGCGGCTCGACGGCTCTCGATCTGGGTGAGGTTATGTTTCGTGTAAGCCAGGGCAAATTTCTTCGGGATAAGGTAATTCCGGGCATACCCGTTGGTTACATCCCGGATGTCCCCCTCTTCACCCAAACCGGCGACGTCATGATTTAAGATCACTTTCATATCGTTATACTTTGCTCCTTTCCTCTCTGCGATATTTCAGCCATGTTTCCGACACGCCCAATCCGGGAACCAGGATCAGGATGATAAAATTGATACGTGGGGTCATCGCCAGGATAATGATAGCCAGGATCAACAGCCAGCGAAACCCCGTGGGGATTTTGAGTTTCTTCAGTAAAAACCGGAGGATTCCCAACCCGACGACTCCGTAGAGGAAAACCAGAATGAGTAGAGAATTCCAAGCCAGAATTTCCAAGAATTCCACGGGCACGAGCAGAGTTCCCAAAACCAGACCCAGGCTTACGATCAAGGGCCAGACATAAGTATCGGGCAGCTTGAAATCCGCGACTCGGGATAACCCGTGACTCTTGCCCACAGTGCGGGCTCCGATAACCGTTCCCAGCCACCAGGAGAAGGTAAGCAGAAGGAAATAGTCGAAAAGGAAACTGCGCAGCAGGAAGGTGCTGCTGAGTTGCATCAAGGATTCCGCCTGGAACACCCCCGATCCGGACAGGAGGTTGAACGCCTCAGCCTCGCTGAATGCTCTGTTCAGATTCGAAGCAAGGGCCGAAAAGATTTCCTGCATTCCCAAAATGAACTCTTCGTTGCCTCGCAGATACAGAATCACCGGGACCGACAGCACCCCGGCTGCACCGGTTGTGATCAGTAGCCTCAGGACCCTGGGAAAGCGATAACTTTCGAAATCGGAGCTCAGTTCGGGGAGCTGGATCAATACGAGCCCTCCCATGAGAGAGAGCACGGTCGCGATTTCCACAAGGAGAAAGGGCGCAGCCGCCGGATCCTGCGTTCGTCCAAGGAGGATGAGCTTCACAATTATGATGATGGTTAAAGCCAGACCCAGAGTGATCGCGAAGCTTTTTCTACCCTTCCTAATGAGCACCACTTGTAGGGGGATGAGGAACAAAACAAACCCCATCCCCAAGTGGTAGAGCAGAGTCGATACGGCAGCAAATATGAGAGCTTCGATCACCGTTACTTCTCGACGAACGGAAGTAGTGCTAATATCCTTGCTTGTTTGATGGCTCTGGACAGCTGGCGCTGATGCTTGGGGCAGGTCCCGGTGATGCGGCGGGGTAGTATTTTCCCCCGATCGGTGATGAAACGCCGGAGGGTGTCCGCCTCGCGATAGCTGACCGTAATCTTTTTGCTGCAGAACTTACAGTATTTCCTTCTGTAGAAGCTTCGGTAGCGACCTCCGCCGCCGCCTCCCCCGGGTCGCCGGAACCGTGAATCACCGCCGCCTCGGTTGTACGGGCGTCCCCGCCGTTGATCATCCCT
>JAGLQP010000029.1 GCA_023136785.1 Spirochaetales bacterium | reverse complement strand
ATAAGTCCGAATAGCGGTATCAGCAGAAGCTTGACCTTTTTCATTTCAGCTTCCTTTCTCCGATTCGAGAAATGGATACAATTGATATCTGTGAAGCAATTTAAACACTGTTTATACGTAACTATTCAGCTGTTTTAGGAGGGGGTGTCTAAAAAAGTATACAGACTAGACTTTACAACGGCTCTTTGATATATTTAAAAACATGGGAGGGAAAGGCAAAGAGCCAAAGAAGCTTACACAAGAGCAAGTCTTTACTCTGTATCAAGCAGGCCCGGAAGCTATTTTTTCCCTGGTCGAATACCTGCAACACGATATTGAAAATCTGCAAAATAATATCCAACAATTGCACGAGCGGCTACAAGAGGTTGAGCGACAGCTCAAGATGAACAGTCGCAACAGCAACAAGCCGCCATCCAGTGACGGGATGAAAAAGATTCCGAAAGTGAGAAAGCCCACGGGCAAAAAGCCAGGCGGGCAAAAAGGTCATGAAGGAAATACACTGAAGATGGTGGCTAAGCCGGACAAGGTCAAGGTCCATAAGGTTGAGTGCTGTGGAAGCTGTTCAAACTCTTTGAAAGACAAGCAAGCTACAGGGTATGATCGTCGGCAAGTATTTGACACTCCCCCGATCAAAGTAGAAGTGATCGAGCATCGAGCAGAAATCAAAGAATGCGATGCGTGTGGGGCCGTGACCACCGCTGAGTTTCCAGATGATATTACCCACAAAGTCCAGTATGGGCCTCGGCTGAAAGCGAATGCAGTATATATCAAGAACTACGCGCTTCTTTCCTATGATAGAGCAGCGGAACTTTTTGAAGATTTGTTTGGCGTTCCGCTGAGCGCCGGCACGCTGGTCAATATTGACCGGGAGACTGGCAAACGATTAGAAGAGGTGAATGAGAGGATCAAAGAAGCCATCAGTGATTCTCCGATCGTGCACTTTGATGAAACCGGTATGAGGATTTCCGGTAAACTGCACTGGCTTCATGTAGCCGGAACGGAGGTCCTTACCTATTACCAGCCGCATGAAAAGCGTGGGGGTATAGCCTTCGATGATATCGGGATCCTTCCGTTGTTTGAAGGCCGAGCGGTGCACGATGGGTGGAAAAGTTATTTCAACTATAGCTGTGAGCATGGGTTATGTAATGCCCATCATCTTCGAGAGTTGACTGCTGCCCATGAACAATATGAGCAGCCATGGGCCCAGCAGATGATCGATTTTCTCCTGGAGGTAAAGCAGAAAAGGGATAAGAGCAAGGGAAAAAAGTTTGCCGCGAAAACCATTCAAGGCTTTGAACAAAGATATCGACGGATCCTTGAGATGGGCATGGAAGCCAACCCCCCGCCGGCCGAAACGCCTGGGAAGAAAAAGCGGGGACGAAAGAAAAAGAGTAAGGTGCGGAATCTCTTGGAACGACTACAGCAACACCAGGAGGCGGTGCTGGCGTTCATGTACGATTTTTCAGTGGCCTTTGATAACAACCTTGGAGAACGGGACATTCGAATGATGAAGGTACAGCAGAAAATATCTGGAACCTTTCGCAGCTTCGAAGGGGCAATGACGTTCTGTAAGATAAGGAGCTACATCTCCACGTCGAAAAAACAGGGATTGAATGTCATCTCATGCCTTCAGGAAATTTTCGCTGGAAAGTATTTGTTATCACAAATATGCTAAGAAACAGCTGAATAGTTACGAAAAACTTTAAAATTTCGGGTTTCTCCAATGTACAGAGAACTGTTTCGGAATGGTTGACCAGCGGGAAAGGGGATGCTATTGTCTTGAGTGTATATGAAAATCCTCATCACAGGGGGGGCGGGATTCATCGGCTCCCACGTAGCGGATGCCTATGTCAACGCGGGTCACGAGGTGATCATTGTTGACAATCTCAGCACAGGCAGTACGAAGAACATACCGAAAAAAGCGAAGTTGTATCTCCTGGACATCGGCGCTCAGGAGCTGGATAAGGTATTCGAGCTGGAAAAACCTGAAATCGTGGATCACCACGCCGCTCAGATCAGCGTCACGGTCTCCACCCGAGATCCGATCCAGGACGCCAAGATCAACGCCCTGGGACTGCTCAACCTCCTTGAGACTTCAGTGCGTCACTCCATCAAAAAATTCATTTTCATCTCCACAGGCGGCGCAATCTACGGAGACACCGAAATCATGCCCACTCCGGAAGACCATCCGTCTCAACCCATCTCTCCTTACGGAATCCATAAATACCTGGGCGAACAGTACCTGCGTTTCTACGCAGAGCAGCACGGTCTGAAATACACAGTGTTACGCTACTCCAACGTATATGGTCCCCGTCAGAATCCTCTCGGCGAGGCGGGAGTCGTATCGATCTTTATCAATTCCCTTTTGGGGGGAGAGACTCCTACGGTATTTTCCTACCCCGAAGAGCCGGACGGGATGTTGCGGGACTACGTATATGTGGAAGACATTGCCAGGGCAAATCTTCAAGCCGCGGACAAGGGGGTCGGGGAGCTCATCAATATCGGTACAGGCGTTACCACCACGACCGGGGCGCTGTACAGAGAAATCAGCTCCTTGTTCAAGAACCCGCCCGAGCCTAAGTGGGCAGATGCCAGACCCGGGGATCTTTGCCGCAGCTGTCTAGACATCGGAAAAGCGAAAAAAATCCTGGCATGGAGCCCCTCTGTCGATCTTCACGAGGGGCTTTCCAGGACGGTGAAGTATTTCTCTTGATGGACTCCTATGATTTATGCAATTCCTGAACAGATCGGGATTCTGGCCTGCCCCGGCGCGGCAGGATTTGCCGCCAAATTGACAGCCGACCTGGAGGAGGTATCCCAGCGGAAGTTTCGCCGAAAGGTTGGCTATTTAGCTCAAAAGTACGGGATCAGTCGAGAGGAGATCATCCGGCGGATCAACCTGACCATGGACCTGAGACCGACTACGGTCGACTTAACCCTGCCCGTCGACCAGTTCCGTCCCCCCAGCTTCCGCGTTCCGGTTCAGTTCACCCGTTTTGCCAACGGGGAATACAAAGCGGAAATCCTGACTTCCATCCGCAACATGGACATTTATATCGTTCAGGATGTGGAGAATCACTACCCGATTCCGTTGAACAGAGGGGATGAGGATACCTTCGAACTGTCGGTGAACGACCATTTCTTCTGCCTGCTGGTAAGCATCGACGCGGCTCTGCAAGCGGGAGCCAAACGAATCACCGCGGTGCTGCCTACCTACCCATACGCCCGGCAACACAAAAAACAGGGACGGGAGGCGCTGGTAGCGGCCCGATTGGGACAGTTCTTGGAGTTCGCCGGAGTGGAACGGATCATCACCCTCGACATTCACTCGAAAGAAATCGACAACAGTTTCAATCGTCTGCGGCTGGAAGATCTGCATGGTTCCTATCAAATTCTGAGAGCCCTGTCGACGATTGTGGATCTGCAGAGCCCTGATCTCGTGATCATCTCCCCCGACACGGGCTCCATCGTCCGCAATAAGTTCTACGCCAATACTCTCAGCAAATCTCTCGGCATGCTGTACAAGGAGCGGGACTACTCCTATGCATCCAAAGATGCCAGGCACAACAACATAACCAATGTCCGCCTGCTCGGCTCGGTGGAGGGGAAAACCGTGTTCATGGCCGATGACATGCTCGGAACCGGGGGCACCATGCTCAGGGCCATGTCCACGCTCAAAAGTATGGGAGCCGAGCGTATCATCTGCGCAGCCAGTCTTCCCCTGTTCAGCGGGGGGGCGATCGAAGCCTTCGATGAGGCTTACCGCGAGGGCTTGTTCTTCCGCTTCATCGGCACCAATGCCGTGTACCACGATCAGAATCTGCTCGGCCGGGAGTGGTACGTGTCGACGGATATCGGCTATCTCTTTGCCAGGGTGATCTACAGGCTGCACTCCGACCGCAGTCTCAGCTCTCTCCTGGACAATAAGAAAATTATTCAGTCGATGTTGGAAAAGAGTAAAAAACCTCGCCCCAAAAAACCGTCGAAACCTACGGACAGTTCGAAGGCTAGCCCGTAAGCTCCAGAATCTCCTCGATATGACCGAACAGTTCTTCCAGATCCGTTTTCTGCAATTCCGCCATATGGGCGATCCTGAAGGTCTTCTCCTTCAAAGCTCCATAGCCGTTGGAGATCGTGAATCCCCGCTCGGCCAATTTGCCGTTGAGATCCTTCACGGATATCTGCCGTGTATTGCTGATACAGGTCACGGTGTTTGAGGCATACTCCTCCTTGGGAAACAGAGCGAAGTGCCTCTTAGCCCAGGAACGGACATACTCGGCGATCTCTCGATGCCGAGCGAATCGAGCCTCGAGCCCCTCCTGATTCAAGATCCTGTCCAGAGCAAAATCCAGGGCGAAGGTGTGAGATATCGAAGGAGTGGAGGGATACTGAAACTTCCGCTCTACCACGTATTGGAGAAGCAGGAGCATATCGAAGTAGTATCCCCGCTTGTCGATCCTTTGAGCCCGCTGCTTCGCCTTTTCGGAGACCGAGGCCAGACTCAATCCCGGCGGCAGGCCGAGGGCTTTCTGGCTCGAGGTGACACAGATATCGATTCCCAGCTTGTCCACCTCGATCTTGGCTCCCCCCAGAGAAGAGACCGCGTCTACACACCACAGCACATCGGGGTACTTGCGGAACACCTCGGCCAGCTCCTCGACGTGGTTCATGACTCCCGTGGAGGTTTCGTTATGGGTGACCGTGGCGAGGTCGTACTTTCCCGTGGATAGATAACGCTCCACGATCTCAGGCGTGGTGCCGCTACCCCACTCTGCCTCGTGTTTGTCCGCCGGAACACCGTTGCCCTCGGCTATCTCATGCCAGCGGTTTCCAAAAGCACCTACGGAAAAAACGATGGCCCTCTTTGCGGTTGTGCAACGAATCGCCATCTCCAGCAAGCCCGTGCCCGAGGAGGCGGAAAGGATGATCGGATTCCTCGTATACATCAAGGTCTGGAGTTTTTCACTGACCCTCTGCTGCAGCTCGCTCCACTCGCTGCTGCGGTGCCCGATCATCGGGGTAGCCATTTTCCGCAGAACCCCTTCGTCTACTTCGACGGGACCGGGGATGAACAGCTTCTTATGGTTCATGGATGAAAGATCTCCTCCCGGGGATACTCCACCCCGGTATAAATTTTGAACTGAGCCGCTCCCTGGGCAAATAACATATCCAGACCGGGCACGGTTCGGCAACCCGCATCCTTAGCACGGCTGCGAAACACGGTCATGAGGGGCTGGTACACCAGGTCGTATACCACCTCCTTCCCTCCGAATCGATACCCGGGAACAGGATCCGCGTCCGGCTCGGGCTCCATTCCCACGCTGGTGGCTTGAACGATCAGTTCGGCATTCTCCCCAATACGGGCGATGCCTTCTGTATCGATCCCCGCCCAGTCGCAGTCGAAGAACGCTGCCAGCGTCCTCGCCTTGTCCGCTTTCCGGTTCACAATCAACGGACGAATACCCCGGCTGCGCAAGGCGCAGACAACGGAGCGGGCCCCACCTCCCGCGCCGATAACGGTTGCCTTAGTGCCCGCTTTGAGCAGCTCAGGCGCCTGCGTTTCCAGGGGCGCGATGAAGCCATGGACATCGGTGTTGGTACCGAACCAGCCGCCTTTCCTCCTGCGGACTACGGTGTTGCAAGCGCCGATTGCCTCCAGGCTTTTGTCCCGCTCGCTGAGATACGCCATCACCGACTGTTTGTGAGGCATGGTTACCGAAAATCCCCGTATTTCGAGCAATCCGGCCAGGAGGAAGAAGGGCTGTACCTGATCAACGAGGAAGGGGATATACACGCCGTTCAGTCCAAGAGCCTGGTAGCCGCGGTTGTGGAACTCGGGAGACCGGGAGTGGGCGATAGGATTGCCGATCACGGCGCAGAGGAACGTTTCCTGATCCTGCTTTCGGAAACGATACAACTCAACCAGTGTGCGAGGATCGAGATGGCCCGGCGCCGCTGACTCGGCTCCTGATACAGAGCAGTAGGTCAGAAAGCAGCCCAGCTTGGTAGCCAGGATGCGGGAAAACAGTCCGTGCTCCCCCATGCCGATCAGGATCTTCTCCTCACCCTTGAGCTGCCTGAAAGCCTCTGCCAGGATCGGCAGGTCCTTTGTGCTTTGAGGCATCACCGCCATTTTGGGGATCTCCCCCGGAACGTGGGGAAGTTGACGACAACGCTCGGCCAATCGATCAGGAACCGCGGAGAAATCATGAAGCGAACGAATCACCCGTCCCCCGGCCCGAATCACCTGACTAGCCAGATCCGGATCCTCCAGATCTTGCTCCAGATCCACGTAGTCATAGCCGCCGGCCAGGGAACGTGCAAGGAGCCGCCGCCGCTCCCTCTCTCCAAGTCCCCAACGCCCGCCGTCGCGCTGCCGACGAACAGCCAGGATCACCGGCACACCGGCGGTACGGGGAAAACGCTTCAGCGAAGACAGCTCGGTGGAATCGAGAAAGTCCGCCCGCAACTCGACCATATCCACGAAGGAACGCCGGGAATCAAGTAAACGAAGATTCTCCTTCAAGGTGGACGCTGTCAGAGAAAGACAGATCTTGCTCTTCCGAGCATCCATTACAGGTCTCCCCGAAAGCAGTACACATCGTTCAAGCGGTCATTCTCGAAGTAAAAGCGGGCCTGAACAGGATACCCCCTGTCCTCGAGGTGAAAAACCAGAGAGTCCTCGAACTCTTTGAAAGGCCGCCCCATCACCTCGAGGACACGCTGCCGAGACACTCCCATACGAACCGAGAAGACGGTTCCTTGGTAGCGACCGTCGGTGCGGGCCTGCCAGACTCGATTCTGAAACCAGAACAGGTAGAGGTGCCCCGGGTAGAAAAAAACAATGTCATCCTGACCCGGTTCCGTACCCCGCAGAGGGTACACCTCCAGAGGCGCCCCCAGACTCTGGTAGGTTTCCTCCAGAGTAAGGCCGATCAGCGCGGAGAGATTCAGGGCTTCCTCCGCACAAACCAGCCCCGCCGGCGCCGCGAAGAGGAGCATGCTGAGTAGCAGGGTCAGAGTTTTCATCCTTAAAAAAACCTTTGCGAATTATAAGGTAACACCTCTTCCCTTTTCAATCCCCAGCAAATCCGTTATAGTGCCTCTCTATGATAGCGACCCTCGTCAACTGCGTGGCGGTGATCATCGGCTCCCTTATCGGCCTGATCCTGCACATGAAAATCAACGAGTCCTTCAAACGAGTCGTGTACGTCGGGGCCGGTATGATCTCTCTGATCCTGGGCATTAAGATGGGTCTGGTCACAACCAGAATCGTGTTCATGGCTCTCGCCCTGATCGTAGGCGGAATGCTCGGCGAGTGGTGGAACGTCGAGGGCGGGATCCTCCGTTTCGGTGAGTTCTTGAAGAGACGCTTTGCCAAGAAAGAATCGGGAAAAGACTTTGCCGGGGGCTTTCTCAACGCTTCGGTGCTGTTTTGCGTCGGGGCAATGACCCTGGTCGGTGCCTTCAAAGCGGGGGCGGAGGGGAACTACGACTTGATCCTCACCAAGTCGGTCATGGACGGCTTCATGGCCATCATGCTCACCGCGGCGATGGGGATCGGTGTGGCTTTCAGTGCAATCACGATTCTTGTGTACCAGGGGGGAATTACCCTGCTGGCCGGGATCTTGCAGCCTCTGGTCAATGAACTGCTCCTCGGAGAGCTGACTGCAGTCGGCGGCGTGCTGGTGATCATGATCGGTTTGAATTTGCTCAGGTTGAGCAAGCTGAAAACGGCCAACTACATCCCGGCCCTGCTGGTAACAATTGGCTTGATCACTCTGGAGCCGCTGCTGCCCTTCACGCTGGGCTGAGGAGCCGCGGCCGTCAAACCGCAATCGGGGACCACCGGCAATGACGGCGGGCTCTGCGCGTAGCGTGCGCAGCGCGCATCGCTTCAGGCCCAGCGCAGGAATCCCGGGATGTACGGGTGCACCAGAGCCGGATGCTTGGGTAGCAGCCGAACGGTATAACCCTGACGCCCGGTCACAGCACATTCGATTTGTCCTCGATACTCGACCACAGACCGACCGTCGGACCGGGGACTCATTTCCAGGCGTCCTGCATCCTCGATTTCTCCGGAGGATGACACGGAACCAAAGTACAGCTCCACCCTTACCTCCTGCGGAGAAAGCCCCCCCAGGTTGATGCGGGCCGACGCTTCGATGCGGTCTCCGACCTTGAAAATTACACCTTGAGGAACCGACAGGCTCTCCACCTTTACGTGTTCCCAGGAATCTTTCAACCTCTGCAGGTAACCGGACAGCTCCCTGGCGGAGACGAAATCGTCGGCGGCAAACTCCCGGGCTTTCTGGAGAGCGGGGAGGTAAAACTCCTGAGAGTACTCGATGAGCATGCGATGGCTGTTCATCTCCTTACCCACAGAACTCATGGCCGCCTTCATCCGCTTGATCCATTCCCGGGGCAACCCGTCCCTGCCGCGCGTGTAGAACAGGGGAATGATCTCCCTCTCGAGGAGATTGTACACCGCCTTGCTCTCAATTTCGTCCTGCAGGTCCGGATCTGCGTACTCCTCCCCGCTGCCGATGGCCCAGCCGCATTCGGGCTTGTAGGCTTCGTCCCACCATCCGTCAAGAATGGAAAGGTTGAGTACCCCGTTCATCGCCGCCTTGATGCCGCTGGTCCCGCTGGCCTCGAGGGGACGCCGCGGGGTGTTCAGCCAGACATCACTCCCTGAGTTGAGGTAGCGGGCAATGGTCATATCGTAGTCCTCGAGAAAAACGACCTGACTGCGGATCTTGGGATCCTGGGCAAAATGGATCAGCTCCCGAATGAGCTCCTTGCCCTCCAGGTCGTGGGGATGGGCTTTCCCGGCAAAGATCAGCTGGATCGGCCGTTCGCTGTCGGTCAGAAGCTTGATCAGCCGATCCGGATCCTGCAGCAGCAGGTTGGCCCTCTTGTAGGTGGCAAAGCGGCGGGCAAAACTGATGGTCAGGGAATAGGGGGACAGCACATCCTCTGGAAATCCCCGTCGCTGCAGCTGCTGAGGCAGCCGATGGCGCACGAAGGCCACCAGACGCTCCCGGCGTCGCTCGTGAGTGCGGAACAGCTCCTCGTCAGAGATCCGGTCCATATGTTCCCAGACCTCGAAGTTCGCAGGATCATCCTGGAAGTGTGGCCCCAGGTAACGGTCGAGTAGATCGATCATATTGTGGGAGATCCAGGTGCGGGGGTGCACCCCGTTGGTGATACTTTTAATGGGAACCTCTTCTACGGGTAATCCCGGCCAGAGATTCTGCCACATCCTGCGGCTCGTTTGACCGTGAAGCTTGCTGACGCCGTTGGCATGAGCTGCAAGTTTCAGAGCCAGGACGGTCATACAGAAACTCTCCTGATCGTTGTCCGGATTCTCCCGTCCCAAGGCGAGGAAATCCTTCCAGGAGAGTCCAAGCTGCTCGGCGAAACCTTTGAAATATTTGGACATGAGTTCTACGGGAAAACGTTCGTTTCCCGCCGGCACGGGGGTGTGAGTGGTAAAGACATTGGTAGGCCAGACCGCCTGCTGGGCCTCGGAGAAACTCATTCCCTTGCCCTGCATCAGACTGCGAATGCGTTCCAGCCCGAGAAACGCCGAATGCCCCTCGTTCATGTGCGTCACCGCAGGATTGAGATCCAGGGCTTTCAGGGCACGAATCCCCCCTACTCCGAGAAGAATCTCCTGCCGGATCCTCATATCCGCGTCACCCCCGTAGAGTGTGGCGGTGATCTCCCGATGTTTTGTCGGATTCTCTTCGATGTTGCTGTCCAGAAGGTAGAGGGGTGTTTTTCCAACCCGAACCTCCCAGAGCTGTGCAGTCACGTCGTCTGCGCCAACATCGACGGTGATCTTCAGCGGTTCGCCCTGTTCGCTCCTGCAGAGACGCACCGGCATGGTGTACCAATCGTTTTCCGGATAGAACTCCTGCTGAAAGCCGTCCGGGTTCAGATACTGCTGGAAGTATCCCTGTCGGTACAGAAGCCCGGCACCCGCCAGAGGCAGGCCCAGATCCGAGACCGTCTTCAGATGATCCCCCGACAGGACTCCCAGGCCGCCCGAGTAGATGGGCAGACTTACGTCCAGGCCGTACTCCATCGACAAGTAGGCAATTACATCCCGGCCGTCTCCCTTGTACCAGCGCTCGCTCTGGAGGTACTTCTGATACTTGGCATAGACCGCATCCATGGCGGCGAGAAAGGAGGTGTCCCGGGCGATCTCTTCCAGCTTGGCCTGGGAAACCCTACCGAGGGTTCTGGCCGGGTTTTGTCGCGATGCCAACCAGACCTCGTAGTCCAGACGCATAAACAGTTGGACAGCGTCGAAGTTCCAACTCAACCAGAGGTTGTTGGCTATCTCCTCGAGAGGTTTGAGCCGCTCGGGAATATTCGGTTTCACGGAAAAGGAAACAGTTTGCATTCAGTGCTCCTCGCGCC
>JAGLQP010000289.1 GCA_023136785.1 Spirochaetales bacterium | reverse complement strand
CTCCGTGTTCGCCGTATTGACGGCCGGGGTGCTCTACATCCTGATGTACTATACCCACCGGGGTTATGAGATGCGGATGTGCGGATTGAATCGGGAGTTTTCCCGGTACGGCGGAATCAATGTGTCCACCTATCTGGTTCTGCCCATGGTCTTGAGCGGCGCCCTGCACGGACTGGCCGGCGGCGCATCGATCCTGGGAACTCACCATGCCGCTCTGAAAGAGTTTTCCTTCGGTATGGGTTGGAACGGCATCGCCGTTGCCCTGATCGCCAAGAACCATCCTCTGGGTGTGGTTCCGGCGGCCATCTTCTTCGCCTACCTGGATGCAGGGGCCAAGGCGGCGATGCTCCACTCCGACGTGACCTTCGAGATCGCAGCAATCGTCCAGTCGATCATCTTTTATCTGATTACCGCTCAAGCCCTGTACAAATTCTTGAGGTACGGAAAGAGGACAGCAGCATGAGCCAGAGCAGCTTCACCTTCCCACTGATCCACAACAGCATCGGTATCATGACCCCCTTCCTCCTGGCGGCGATCGGAGGACTGTTCACCGAGCTCACCGGAATGCTCAACATCGCCCTGGAAGGGTTGATGCTGATAGGGGCGTTCTTCAGCGTGGTATTCACCGCGTTTACCGGCAGCCTGCTGCTTGGCATCCTGCTGGGGATTTTGGCCACCATGTTGATTGCTGCACTGTTCGCAAGCATCAGTCTCCATCTCAAAGCCAATATCTTCATCTCCGGCCTGGCAACGAACCTCTTGGCATCGGGCTTGACCATTGTTTTGGCCTTCCAGCTGTTTGGCAACAAGGGGGTGATTCGTTTCGAAAATCTACCGAAACTGCCGGTGCTCTCCATACCGGCCCTTGAAGGCATTCCCCTGCTGGGAGATCTTTTTCTTGGCCATAACGTGCTGGTCTACATCAGCTGGCTCTGCGTCATCCTGGCGGCGGTTGTCATCTACCGCACTCCCTTCGGCCTGCGCATACGCGGAACCGGCCTTGGATCGGCAACCATCGCTTCTCTCGGGCTAAATCCTGTCGGCTACCAGTTCAAGGCGATCCTGATTTCCGGCTTCACCTGCGGATTGGCCGGAGCGGTCCTTACACTGAAGTTGGGGGCTTTCGTGCCCAACATCACCTCGGGACGGGGCTGGATCGCCCTGGTAGCGATCTATCTAGGCAACAAAACTCCTCTAGGTATCGTGATCGCCGCTTTTGTCTTTGGATTTGCCGAGAGCTTTTCCAACTACGCTCAGGGGGCCATCAACATCCCTGCGGACTTCATCCTCGCCTTCCCCTATATGATTACCGTTCTGGCCATGATCGGTTACTCGATCTGGCGGCATTACAAGGCAAGGGTATAGGGGAATTTGTACGTTTGAGCCTCCTTTTAGTGAAAATATGTCTATTCTATGTTGACTTTAAATTAAAATAGATATATTCTGTGTTCATGAATTATGTTCCTCGCGAAAAAGAGCCGGAGCTCAAGAGGTTAATTGATTCAACGGAAGAGCATAAAAATGTAATTCTCGTAGATGGTGCGCGGCAGGTTGGAAAGTCCCGCCTAGTCGAACATGTTCTTCAATCGAATCAAGCTAAAAAAATCGAGATAAACCTCGAAGTAGATTCGCTTATCAGGTCGAAAATCGACGAGTGCCTGCAGTTCAACGAGTTCTATGATCTTCTGGTGGACGAGTTTGGATTAGATCCGAATAGAAAAACGATTATCTATATCGATGAAGCTCAGGAAAGTATAAAACTCGGAGGTTTTGTACGGTCGATGAAAGAACAGTGGACGCGGGTCACGGTAATCCTGACTGGATCGTCGCTGAGCCGGCTCTTCAGGCCTGGTACCAGGTATCCCGTAGGCCGCGTCACCAATCTGACAATCCGTCCGTTTTCATTTTCTGAATATCTTCAGGCCGTAGGACGAAACGATCTTGCGGCTAATATAGCGGAAGGCACACCGGAAGTATCCCGAACGCGCCACGAGACTTTGCTTCGGCATCTCGATAGGTACCTATTCACAGGCGGTCTGCCCGACATTGTGTCCGGTTCAATTGAAGAGGATACTCTCAGTACGCATCAACGACAGATGCTGGCTGCTTACGAACAGGATTTCCGCCGGCTTTTTGGTGAAGATAGACTGCATCTAGCTCAAGATTGTCTTAGGAGCGTGGCAAATTTGGTTGGTTTTCCTTCCAAGCTTTCATCTGTAGCACCCAACGCAACAACCAAGGTAATTAACGATGTGAAAAAAGTATTCGTCCGCCTGGAGGAATGGCATATGATTTTCAAATCACTTCAGTTCGGTCCTTCGGTTACGGCAAGTCATGATTACTTGCCCAAAAGGTACATGTTCGATACCGGAATATTGAGGTATATGCGCGAGACAGCCGTGCCTTCCATCGACGTTATTAAAACGCTGGATACAGCCAGCCGCACACCATTGGGCGGTGTTATTGAAAACCAGACAGCGGTTGATTTAGTGTCGATGGGTTTCGACATCTCCGGATGGAAGAAATCCCCGTCCGGGATGGAGATAGACTTCGTAGTAAAGCGACGAAAACACACGATACCGATCGAATGTAAAGCAACGCTGCAGTTGAACAAGAAGCATTTAAAAGGTCTTATTGAATACCTTAACCTGCATCAATTGAGCACCGGTGTTGTGGTGAGCCTCACTCCTTTACAAAGAATAGAATCTCACGGGAAGACAATATTCAATCTCCCATTATACATGCCTCGCTACCTCATAAAGATCTTTAATTTATGATTGATACGTTGTTATGCACGAAGTGGCAGTTCTCTGGCACCTACTGCATCAAGCGGAAGCAGTTCATAAAAGGCTGCCAGCTGGAACAATGACTACCTTTTTGTACAACTGGTTGACAAACTAGTCGGTTTGTCTTAACCTGGATACATGAAAACCATAGAAGTCGGTGCATTCGAGGCGAAGACTCATTTCAGCCAGCTGCTCAACGAGGTAGAAGGAGGCGCTGTCGTAAAGATCAGCCGGCGCGGCAAACCCATAGCGGTTCTCAAACAGGATGATGCGATTTCCAGGGAAAACACGTTGAATGCCATACAGAAACTCAGAACCCTGTGCAGGAGGAAGACCACTTTGGAGGAAATCACGAAACTTCGGGATGAAGGACGTGAGCGCTGATGGTGTATGCGTTAATCGTACTGGATGCTTCAGCGGCCTTAGCCCTGGTGCTTGCCGAAGATGAAGGGGAGGAAGTCGCAGAATTAATCAACAACACGATATCCATCAACGGTCAGATTTTCGTTCCTGGGCTCTTCTGGTATGAGGTGGGGAATGGACTACTCATGGCAGAGCGGGCCGATCGCATCACTCCCCGATCGAGCTCCGCAGCAATTTCGATCTTCGCCCAGTTTCCGATCACCACCCATCAGGAAACAGATTTTCCGATATATAACCGTATTATGAGTCTCGCCCGTGACAATGGGCTGACATACTACG